>AP018319.1:300000-484721 GCA_003990705.1 Nostoc sp. HK-01 | reverse complement strand
TTACTCCCGGTTCGCCCATTTTTTCCTGAGTTAGAAGAAAGGCTACTCAGGGGTAAAAGATTGACCACCAAGTTGAGTATAAATAGTGGTAGGAAAGCCTAATAAAACAAGAATACGCTGCTGTAAGGGTGAAAGAGCAGTCAAATGAGCATAAACTTCGTTTTTAACCTCAATCAAAAGTAACGTGATTTCTTTAAAGGCAGCAAGAAGTATTTCAGCAGTAGGACGCGCTGTTTCTCGCCCTGGATTACCAACATAAAGCCCAGCAAGTTTTTCTTGATCTTTCTCTAGATGGCGACGAACCTGAAACTCTAAAAGGGTCAACACTCGCAAACCAATTGAAAGTAGTCGAATTAAACCAGTAACATGGTCTTCACGTTGTAAATAAATCGGAGTTAAAGAGAGAGGGAAGCTTTTAAGTCGAGCAAATCCTCGTTCTGTTAAGTACTCGTCTCTATAAGCACGAACTGCTTGCTTCAAAGTCAGTTGAGATTCAGGTTTATTAGTGACATAGACACGCCACCCTAACAGTTTAACTTGTTGTCGAAGCGCATCTTCATCAATTCTAAAATTTAGATGAAACGAAACTTCTTCTACTATTTGAGGTTGGCGTTCTAAATATCGCCTTTTAACTTTTTGAACTCGTTGAGATTGAATATCAATTTTAAATAAACCAGTAGTTCGATAACGTTTAAGAATAGCTGCTACAGATGATTCCCACTCATCAGGTGAGGTGAGTTTTTTCTTGCCCCGCCGAGGTATTTTGAGTTGTTCGAGAGCATCGGAGGTTTTCTGTATACGTTCGCGTAGATAATTTTCTTCTGTCTGTGCAATGGCAAATGAACGTACTACTAATTGTCGCTCTTCCCAAGATATTTCTGAGCCAGTCGCGTGCGGAGAGAACTTGCGTGCGCGGGTTCCCCGCGTTGAGCAAAGTTCGGGGGGTTCCCCCTGTTGAGCGAACTGGCGTTGCTCGTCAATCTCTAGTTTTTGGAGAATTTTTAGTTCAAACCCTTCAGCAATATCTCTATTTTTTCCATCTGCATAATCGTAATTTATAATAGTCAACTCTTGTTTTATATCCCAAACTGGTTGAAGATATTCTATTAATTTTTCTCTTGGTGATTGCTTGGCATTTAAAGGACATAGATAAAAATCACCACCCGACACAATATGGGTTCTCGTCCCAATTGATGCCATTTTACAGTCACCAATATATAGTAATCCTGACTGTTTTATTGTTGAACGTACTCTTTCTATGGCTGGAATATATAACGGGTCATCGGCTTTTTCCCCTGACAATATTTCCGTTGCAATTGGCATCCCTAATGGGTCTAATGTCGATAACATTATTTTGACTTGTGCCAAGTCCGGACGATGATCTTTGCTATGTCCCCATTGAAATAGCCCTTCGGGATTTACCCCACAGTGGCTTGATGCTGTTGTACTATCCAAACGTACCCGTTCTGGTTTGAGATCGTAGACACACAGCAAATTACTTCCTAGTTCTGATTCAAAGAAAGACCAGGAGTCATCACAATTAAGGTAGCGTAATACCGCTTCTAGCCGATCATCCGTCAGGTCTAGTTCCTGCAAGGAATCGCCCATCAGTGTTTTTAAAGTTTCCAAACGCTTGGAAGCCCAGCCTTGGACGTGATTTAAACGATGATCCGCTTGCGATAATATGTGTGTTAACCAAACTACCGCTACGTTCCCCAAACTCTCACCTTGCCAATTTCCATGTGTCGGAAAGTGTTTATCGATTAACTTGCCTATCCCCATCTTCTGCATTTGTGTCAGAAGTACGGGTATATCATCGACTCTTTCGTTTGTAATTATGGGTTCATTTGCCATAATTCCGAACCTATACCGATTTACTCATTTTTGCAAATATGCCTTTCGGTCCACTTATTTTCCTAACTCCTCAAAAAATGAGCGAACCGGGAGTTATTAGAAAGAAATATAATGCCAAAGTTAACCTGTTTAACTGCACCGTTAATTGTACTAACAGCCCTGACCCTGACAAGTTGCAGCACCACTAGTGTCGAGCAGTATGAAGCGACAGCACACACAAGTTATACATGGCAAGTGAAGTATGGCAATAACTTAACTAATGCACCACAGCCAAGAATTGAAAGTTTCGCTACTGCATCAGTATTAAACCGGAATGGATTGAAACCAGCAGGAGCAGTTATTGGCCCAGACGCTCAAGGACTATGGTGGACGACTTTACCACCACGCCCAAGTATTGATGAAGTAGAACAACGCAAAAAACCTCAAGAAGAGGCAGGTAAACCAGAACTACAGAAAACCGTAAAATATCAAATTACTTATGGTGTGGGTGAGGCACAGAAAACGCTACCCACTAATTATGATGTTTATCGGCAGGTAGTAAAGGCTTATCCATCCCGCATTCCTTTAGAATTAACTTTCGGATTAAATGATGACTCAGTAGAAAAGGCTGAACCAGTGGGCAAGTAATAGTCCGATAAGCCTTAACTGCTGCTTATATTGGCAGAGAATATTCTGTAAAGCATAAGGGAAGCTTTCTTGTCTATCCCTAAAGTTTGCCATTACGCAATCATTTATACGCCATATCACTAGTCAAAAAGTGATTTATCTTGGGTAGATCAGAAATTCACCCATTTCAATAGAAAATTTTCAAGTCACTTTTAGGAAAGATCACGCTTCAATTCAAAATCTAAAATGATTTGCTTCCCAAATCATTTTTTAAAAAATTACTAAAAATAAGTAAACCAACTAAAAAATCCAAAACTACGAATAGGTGTCAAATGGGGGTCATATAACCCCTAAAAATTAAAATTGCCTGATAGGGGCTAAATGGGTGCTAAATGGGGGTCATATAACCCCTAAATAAGGTATCCTCAAAAAGTCCTGATTTTATGCCTCAATTAACCCCAATGACTTTTTTTGAATTCAAAATGCAAAATTCAAAATTCAAAATGGAGAATGGAAATCATGCGCGAATTAATTAATCCTTCAAGGTCATTACCACCGCCATAATATGCAGGTTTGTTGAGCCATCCTGGTCTTGTTGTTTCAACAAAGAGGGAATGGCGAACCCGAAGGGCAATCAACACTTTTAGTGATGAGTTCAATCGGACAATAATTGTCTTTAATTCTGAACTTTGAATTTTGAATTTTGAATTGGAGCAAAGCGACATGACAAATATCCACGCACTGCAAAAAATTTTCCCCGCAGGATTTGATAACGGTTATGGCAGCCTGAAACTTTTAGTCGATGGCTTTGAGGTGGTGAGAGTTCCCAGCTACATTTCCACAGCAGATATGGAAGACGTTCCCGGACGTGTAGAATTTGATGGGACAGCATACACAGTTGGAGAATCCGCGTTTCGTGCCGGAGATCATTTTGAACGCAACACAGATAGCAATGATAATAAGGTAAAGAATGCCCTGAGAACGCTATTGGGAGCATTAGCACATTTGCCACATCGCAAAGCATGGCATTTAAAGTTAGTCGTCAGCTTGCATGATGTCGCTCTAGCAAAAGACTTAACCCAAGTACTAAATGGAGAATACCACGCTGTCCTGGCTGGCAAACCCTCAGAGGTTAAAGTAGAAGTCCTGAAAGTTGTTCCAGAGGGAATGGGGGCATTGTTTGGCCAAGCACTACCTAAAAAATTAACAGTTTTGGATTTTGGTAATGGTACAACGCTGTATTCTCGATACACCCAAGGCAAACGGGAAGTACATACACCTTACCCAGTCGGTGTAGCTGACTTTTCACGGGATGTGGAAAAGGAGAAGTGGTTCGCGGAGAATTTACGCGAACTAACTTTTATGGTTGGCGATATTTAGAAGTTTCTTCGATTAAATCTTTCAGCCCAAGGTTGAGGGACTCAATTGATCGATCTAAAGCTTGAATTTTGGCACGGCGGGTAATTTGTTCAAGAGCATCTATGTAAGCTTGACTACCAGATTTACCTAAATGCTGATATCGAGACAATTTACCATCAGTCTTTGTAGGAAAAATTGGTGAAGATGCCTGTAGTTTGTAATACCAATAATTATCAGTCCGCCCCTTAGCTTGGTAACGAACAATCCAACAGGAAGCGGGAGCGACCTTACCCGAAGCGAGTATTGAATGAATTTCTTGCTCAAGACGTTGTTTGGTTTTGGCTACTGCGTCTATACGTTTGGCTAAATCATCTTGAATTGAAGATTTTGGCGACAGGGGCATATAACACACTCCGATTTGGTTCGCGTATAATATCCGCGAATTATTTTCTGATGGAATCAGGCAGGTGTTTAGCTTTTGGAACGCATTATTTAAGATTTTGGTGTAGTAGCCAACCTTGGCACAAGGTTTCTAACTCTAACCAACCTCTCCATAAAACTTGTATACCGATGGCACTGTTTTTCCGATGTTCTAGGTATCCTCCCAGGCGGGCGATAGCGCGGATTGCCCAGTCAACAGTAAATTCGATATCTTTTTTCAGTTTAGGTGGGCTACTAGCTATCAATACATCCATTTGTTCTTTTGTTAACACCACACTAGCGTCAAGATGCGGACAGTTACGGTACAAATATGTCATTCGTAATAACTGCGCGGCAATCACAGTTAAAAATCCCAACATTGTTGACATACTTTCACCAGCTAATCGATAGCTTTCAGCTTGGCAACCAGATTTTAGAATCTTATGATACTCTTCAACCCGCCAACGGTACGTATACCAACGGAGAATTTGAGTTGCTGATTGCTCCGAATCAACTAGCTCAGTAGTTAGTAGCATCCACTCTACTGGTTCACCATTTTCTGGACAATTAATTTCTCTGGCATAGACTGCATAAACATGAAAACTGCCTTGATTTTTTAGCCGTGCGGGAGGACTAATTGATACTGGACAATATCTAACTTCTAAGGTGGCAGTTCTGGCATGACGTTTTTTGGTTTCGACTAGTTCAACGTCTTTAACAAACTGGACGGGAGTGGAATTTACGTATGACCATAGATGACCATTTTCGCCTTCTAAACAACGGTTGTGTGCCGCCCTGACTACTACACCTGCATTTTTAGTTTGACTGATTTGAGCGAATACTTCTGCAATATCGCCTTCTCTATCAAAAACATGAATTATCTTCGATGATAATCCCCCTACTGGAATTTCTAACTCAGAAAATTGTTTTTCTATCTTTGAGAAAGCTTCAACCCATCGATAAGATTCTTTTTCTTTAAATTCTTTATTTCTCTTAGCTTTTCGCTCTTTTTTTAGACGATCTTCTTTAAGTTCTTGAGTTTCATTACTCGGTTGTGGTGCTTTATGCTCTCTATGCCACAGCTTCTCCCACAATAGCCCTAAAGGTTGTCCAAAATCAGGCTCTAAAGCTAAACAACTGTGTAGAATTAATCCATTTCCGCCATTACCTATTGGGCCGTATTCTTCTCTTTTATCTAATATTTTTTTGTAATCTAAAAAAGTTGTATCTCCTACAGCTAACACTACAGGAGTGCCGTTTATTTCTTGGGCTGTTTGTTTAAAATAAGGTTGAGTCAACTTTTCAAAACTGGTTTTTGGATTCGAGAAAAATTCGTAACCACGCTTGAGGTCACTGGCAGTTTTAAATATTTTTGATAAAGGCTGACCATATTTTACCGATAAAAGTTCACCTATTGATGCTGCTCGTTGAGTTAAACGTTTGTCTCCAAAGTTACACTCCCCATACAGGTTCTTTTCTAATATTTTCATTTGCGCTCATTTACACACCTACCACGACAATATCTAAAATCACAAGTTAATTCTCTAGCATTGGTTCGCGTAAGTCTTACGCGAACCACCTTCCCTTTTCCACATCCCGTGAAAAGTCAGGTCGGTGTAGAAGTTCTCATTGATGAGATTGCCCAGAAAATGAAACATCTTAATGGTGGAAAGCTAGGAGACCCATCGAAAGTGCGATTTTGTCTGGAGAATGGTCATACCAGATATAGCCGTGACATTGACATCAAAGATGTTTACATGGCGTGTTTCAAAGATTGGTATGAGAAGTATTTGAAAAAAGTAGTAGGTATGGCGCTCGATGCTAAACATCAAGGTGATGAAATTTGGGCAATTGGTGGTGGCTGTCTATTGCCAGGGTTTAAAAAGCTTTTAGAGAAAAATGGGTTTAAAGTCCTGGACAATCCAGTAGAAGCCAATGCTGCGGGATTACTAGAAATGGCCAAAGCTATAGTCAATAAAAATTCTTAAAAACCCAGTAGGACAAAGCAATGGTGAATAATCAAGATGATGTCTTAGACAAAGTACGCATTAGAAATAGTTATCGTCAACGCATACTGGCAGAGGCTAAACAATTAGACAAAAGCTATGTGGAAACTATTCATTTCATTATCGATTGCTATTTTGCATTCAAAAAAGGAGTGTTAACTATACAGCAACCAATAGCTTATACGTCCGATTTCAACGGAATAGAGCTTAATTCGGGAGCATCCCAGCAGAGTGTTAGCAATCTATCGACTGGAACTGAACAAGAGGATTCAGGCAATGAAACTAGGGTGTTGACTTTGAGAGCTTGATGATGGTAGCTTCTCATGCAAGAACTATGTAACGAACTCAAAGTCAATGCAAGAGTTTAAAAGCCCAAGTAGTCGGTTGGCAAGGCTATTTCACAAGGGTCGAGACAATTGGAAACAGAGAGCCTTGGAAAAGCAAAAAAAACTGAGAGCATTAGAAATAAAAGTGAGAGATTTATCCGCATCAAGAGATTATTGGAAGAATCGAGCCAAAATTGCTGAAGAAAAACTACAAAAAGCAAACATAGAAACAGTCCAGGAAAAAAAAAGAGATTGACTCAAAAGAAGAATTAGTCGCCAAGGGGCATCATTATTCAGTCGAAACTATTCAGATTTCAGTGCAACAGGTTATAGAGTGTGGCAATAGTTATAGAGGAGTCGAGAAGACCTTTGATTTGTACAAAGAATTGTTTACACAGGAGACTCCCAGCTTTAGTAGTATTAGGAAATGGTTAGGGAGAATTGGTTTTTTTGAACTAACCAGAAAGAAAGAAATAAGAGATGACTGGATTTTTATTGTTGATTTAACTGTAGAATTAGGAACTGAAAAAGGACTGGTAATTTTAGGAGTTTCACAACAAAAGCTAGAAGAAGAAATCTTGCCGCTAAGAAGAGGATTACAGCATCAGGATGTTCAAATTCTGGCATTAGAAATTATGCATTCAACCAGAGGTGAACTCATCCAAGAGAAATTGACGGAAGTTAGCCTCAAATGTGGTTGTCCTCGACAAATAATTGCTGACCACGGAAGTGATATTCAAAAAGGAATTAAACTATATCAACAAAATCATCCTGATGTAATTTATACCTATGATGTAACTCATGCAATGGCTTTATTACTCAAGCATGAATTACATAGGTCGGATAAATACCAGTCTTTTATACAGCAATGTAGTCAATGTCGAAAACAACTGCAACAAACTGAACTATCTTTCTTATCTCCGCCCTCTCAACGCTCACAATGCCGTTACTTTAACTTAGAAAAACTCGTAAATTGGGCTTTATATCTGCTAAATTCACCATTAGATATTTTAAGAGATTTAGTACCAAATACAGAACCAGATATTTTATATAGTAAATTGAAAGAGAAATTTACATGGTTGGCTGCTTACCAAGACTCACTAATAAATTGGAAGCAAATGGTTCAAATAACACGCTTTGTAGAAACTCAAATTAAATTGTGTGGGCTAAATCAAGAAACTTTCAGCATAATACAACAACACTTAACAACGCTTGTGAATTATTCAGAAGAGTTTGCACAAAAAATTCTGAGCTATTTAACACAGGAACTTTCTTTTATTCAACCAGGACAAACATTATTAGCTACAACGGATGTCTTGGAATCGCTATTTGGAAAATACAAGCAATTTTCTTCTCGTTCTCCTTTTAAACAAATAGGTCAAATGTTTTTGAGTATTTGTTTATCAACTATGAATTTAACAACTACTCTTGTGAAAGAAGCATTAGAAACAGTCCGTTTTTTAGATGTTGAAGACTGGGCGGCTCAAGTTTTTGGTCAATCCATGCTCTCGAAAAGAAGAATTTTGTTTTCTGTCTCAACTGGCGACACAGAAATTGCATGATAAATTTTGAGGGTTTCTCCAACAAAATCAACACCCTACAATGAAACGTTCAGTTTGGATTTTGATTTATAAATATGTATGCCAGCACAACAAGAAATACGAAAAGGAGTAATTGCTCCTTTTGTTAGGGTGTTCTCTGATTAGTGCATAAGTTAAAACCAGCAAACCTAGTAAAACCTGAGAAGTATATAGTATTAATGTACTAAAATAAACTTACTGCTCGGTTTATAATGATGTGCGGCATTTTTGAACACCAATGTCCACACCTTCAACATCGATTGAACAAGTAAATGCCACCCCACATTACGAAACCATCACAGGGGTAGTTGAACGCCTGACCTTTCACTCCGAAGAGTCGGGGTATACAGTTGCACGTCTAACTCGACCCCGCAGTAGTGACCTGACCACAATCGTCGGCAGTTTCGCCAATATCCAACCAGGGCAAACACTTCAGCTAACCGGATTTTGGCGAGAACATCCGCAATATGGGCCACAATTCCAAGTCACCAATTACAAAGAAACTAAACCCGCAACCCTCACAGGAATTGAGAAATATTTAGGCAGTGGGCTGATCAAAGGAGTTGGCCCAGTCACAGCCAAACGTATAGTTGCACATTATGGTTTGGAAACACTCGACATCATCGAAAACCAGATTGACAGACTCATTGAAGTTCAGGGTATTGCCAAAAAGCGGATCAAGCTAATCAAGAATGCCTGGGAGACGCAGAAGGCGATCAAGGAAGTGATGGTATTTCTACAAACCCACGGCGTTTCAACAACTTATGCAGTCAAAATTTATAAACAATACCAAGATAATGCGATCTCCACAGTTACTTCTAACCCTTATCAACTAGCAACCGACATCTATGGAATAGGCTTTCTCACAGCCGACAAGATTGCGCGGAATTTGGGAGTACCAACAGATTCCGAATTTAGATATTGTGCTGGCATCATCCACGCCTTGAGTGAAGCAGCCGAAGATGGTCACTGTTATCTGCCACAGCCAGAACTAATCGAGAAAGTCACCAAACTGTTAACAACAGATGACCATCAGCCAACCGAATTGGCGATCGCTGACATTATCAAGGACATGGGTGCAAGGGAGGAGTTGATCAGGGAATATGTTAGAGATAGCTACGGGGAGAAATTATTACTCTGCTATAAGCCGAGCTTCTTCCACACCGAGCAGAATTTAGCCCAATTGATATCTCGAAAGTTACGCCACCCAGTGACACAGGATATGCCGCGTGTTCGTGCTTGGCTAGAGCGATTTATGGAAAGCCGCAACATCCAGTTATCGCCACAACAGCAGCAAGCGGTAGAGAAAGCAGCATATTCTCCCATAATGGTGTTGACTGGTGGGCCGGGAGTAGGCAAGACGTTCACGACCCACACTATCGTCAGCCTGTGGAAAGCGATGGGTAAAACAATAGCCTTGGCTGCACCAACGGGAAGGGCAGCACAACGGTTATCAGAAATGACGGGATTAGAAGCAAAAACCATACATCGTCTGCTAGAATTTGACCCGAAAACAATGGGTTTTAAACGGGATAACGAAAACCCCCTGTCTTGTGATGCCGTTATTGCTGATGAAGCTAGTATGTTAGACCTATTTTTGGCACATTCGTTGGTGAAAGCAGTGGCACAGGGGAAACAATTATTGTTAGTGGGTGATATCGACCAGCTACCCTCTGTTGGCCCTGGCAAAGTGCTGGCTGACTTAATCACTTCACTGCAAGTACCAGTGGTGAAGCTAACGCAAGTATTTCGCCAAGCCCAGCAGAGTGCGATTGTCACCGCCGCACACCAAATCAACCAGGGCGATTATCCTTCTTTAGAACCAATCTCAGATAATCCAGTATCAGATTGCCTATGGCATGGTGGAGGACATCAGCCAGAACATGGGGTACAAGCAATTTGTGAGTTGATTAGTGAGTTTATCCCCCGACTGGGGTTCAACCCTGCCACGGATGTGCAAGTGTTATCTCCAATGTCACGGGGGTTAGTGGGTACTCGGAATTTGAATATGGTGTTACAGGGGCTGATCAATCCACCTAGCCCGGAGAAAACAGAGATTGTCAGAAGTGGAATGACTCTGCGGGTGGGCGATCGCGTCATACAGCAAATGAATGATTACGACCGCGAAGTGTTTAACGGTGATTTGGGAACTATCCTGAATATTGATACGGAAGAACAAGAGGTGACGGTTGATTACAGTGGGCGGCCTGTGGTTTACGATTATGCCGATCTCAACGAAATTACGTTGGCATTTGCTGTGTCAATCCATAAAAGTCAGGGTAGCGAATATCCTGTGGTGATCATGCCTTTGTATATGTCACATTTTATGATGCTTTCACGTAACCTATTTTACACAGGTTTGACTCGTGCAAGGAAATTAGCCATTGTGGTTGGTTCAAAAAAAGCGATATCTTTGGCTGTGAGGACTACGGATGACCAGCAGCGTTACACGAGATTGTGGCAGAGGTTGTTGCAGCCGATTTAATCTCACCTAAAAGATAATTTTAAATAATGACCCATAAGTATGAATCATTCACAGAATTTGAATTCAGGTTAGACGAAATGATTCAAAACCAAAAGCTAAAGCCTGAGTACAAAACTCTGCTTCTAGAAATATCTGAACTTGGAGAGAAAGCTTATGCTAATGGTCTAATTTTTGGACTAGGATGGAGCGTAGATGATAACAATGTTGTTCTCGATGAATATGAAATAATGAATAGGGGCGGTAATATTTTGTATTTAACTATTTCAGAAACACGAGAATACATTCAAAATTTAATTGAAGATTTAGGATAAGTTATTAAGTTCCGTTATTTGAATTACTCGCTCCTTCTAGAAATTCTTGTAGTGTTCGCAAAGTGCGCTCTGTGGAATCAATAAATACTACTTGAATACGGGCTTCAACAGCAACTTGTGAATTTTGTTCTTTGATAACCTCAATTGACTGCCAAAAGTTGGCTTGGTAGAGTTATGATTGATTTGATTGATCTAACTTAGTGTTGACAATCACATCCTCCAGAATAATTTCCTTCCGATAATTAACTTCAATCCGAGCCACAACTGGAACAATTTTCTGTTTAATATTTATGTTATGGTGCTTTAACCAATCCCAACGTCCTGTTTCCAAATACTCTAAAACGGTAGCATTATTAACATGACCTAAACTATCGAGGTCATTTGGACGTACCTGTAGTTTTAAAGAGACAAGTTCAAAACTCATTCGTTAAAAATCTTTGAATTTAAATTTATTTGGCTAGTTAAAATACTAGAGGACTACATATTTAAATTAATTTTTGATAAAAAAAATACAAATAAGAAAAAAATCGAGCAAGCTTATTTACGGCTGAGAATTTTTCGACCTGTTGTGGCGTTCAATTGATGATAGTTTTATTACAGGTACGGTAGCTGACTTTTCCCGTTATCTTTCTATCACAGCGATCGCGATCAGGAGTGCTATCCTAAAAGTCCTATTTTCCCGTTGTTATATTCTCATTAAACATTTTTTATTGATAATAGACTTGTGTGCTGAAACTCTTACTATATCCATGTTTCGAGACTTAACGGGAAAAGTCAGGTACGGTAGAAGGCTTTCTAATTGTCTAAGAAAATTTACCCTGGTATCAATGATTGATGCGTTTGATATAAGAGTAGAGAATTTCTCGTTCGCTATAACTAGAGATAATAAAGCATTGCTGTCCTACTACATTATGATAAAGAACAACGGCAACACGTTCCTCTGGGCAAACTCCTAAACAACTGGTACTAACAACTCGATATTTTCCCCATAATCTATCAAATTTGAGCCGAGATTTCAGCCATTTCTGTAGTTCTTCAGAAGCTGTTGTACCAGAGCTAACTCGATGATAACTGTCAGAAAATTGCTCGACTGTACATTGGGAACATACTAGTATCAAACCATTCTGCCACTGGGGAGCGAAAGTCGGAATGGGAGGAATGATGGCAGGAGTTTCTAATGGGCGATTGCTAGAAGGAACAGTGGGTTGTTCATTATATGAGAACTGCTGAAAAATTTGCTTGATTAGTTTCAAAATCCGTTTAAGCAGTTTATTCATGGACGAATGGCCTTGCTATTTCTCTCATAGCATTACCTAAATTAACTGCTGAGTTTGTTGTAATAGATTCAGTAATATATAAAGTTTTTTGAACTTTGTGTTGAAAGTTCTTCCATAGCTATTATTTGTAAGCTCTGGGTCGATTAGTGGGGCTAAAATGATATCCCAGGCTGTACAGATTACACTTAATATTAAGACAAGCGCGATCGCTCTTAACTGATTTTGATATTGCTAAGAATAAAGACACGAATTGGTGCGTCTTCTTCAAATGCGAGCGATAAAATTGCTGATTCAAAAAATATCTTCAGTTTGAATAAGCAAGTAGTGATCCGCGGCTGTGAGGCGTGATATTGGTTGCAACACAACATATACATAATTTCCATCTTTTAAGGATTGAATGGCTAAACTGATTACCTCAAAATTTAATAGCCAACATTCGCCCCTATTAAAAGGAACAGAGATGGACAGCTTCATCCCGATAGATAATTGGTAAAAATCAAGTATCTTTGCCAAGGAGACTGTTTTTAGAACATCAAGATATTTTTTGCCATCTAATTGGGGATAGCCTTGAGCAATAATTTCATCAACTACAAGTATCCGATATTTTCCTGAACTCAATAATGGTAAATAGTTGGTGTCAGGAGGTGTCTTCAGTATTTGTGGTAGGGGTGGTATTGGCGAAGGAGGCACGAATGCTGCGGTTATTGCAGGTGAAGGAGATTTTGTCGGTAGTTGAGCAGCTTTTAACAGTGTAAGATTGATATTTCTACCTAATATACTTTCAAAAGCTATGGCTAGTGTGGGCAATTTCGTGCTGATTTTATCGTACCAAGCACTTTTACATTGTATAAAAGCAGATTGACCATCAAAAGAAACTAAAGAACACATTTGCCCAATTAATGCCCGCAGTGGAATCTCGCTAATTTCATGTAGAACTCGCTCCCAAATTGCAGCCAGATCAAACTTTGGTGCTGGCGGTGGTGGTTGGTGTGGCTTTAATAGTTGAAGTGTTGGTGGTGGGGGAGGTGGCGGTGGTGTTGGCACTGATGTTTCTTGAATGAGAAATTCTTCAGCTTCCGACAAAGAATCGAAATCAGCAACCTGCTTAAAAAGTTTGTAGACACCACGCTCAAATTGTACTTCGTAACCTTTTTGGGCGGCAATTTTTTTGAGTTTGGACAAGGTTAATCTGTTCATTATCAACTGTAATTATGCCAACAGCACCGCATTCACCACGAATATATATTGTAGATGACGTAGAGAATACCAACCAAGCTTGAAGTTTAGCTATTAGTGGTCGTCCTAAAAGCTAGAATGCTTATTTTCATATCGCTCTAGTTTTGTCATACTTCACAACCAATAACTTCGTTCAGCACTCCTGCGGAACGCTAAGGCGTTTAATTATTTCAAATATGCTTCTGTCATAGGTTCTGTTGGGCGGCCGCTTTATCTTTTAAAAACAGTCACATTATCTTTTAAATTACAAGATTTTTCTGGCAATCTTAGACGCATTTGGTCTTGATGAAATCTTTAGAAAATACTGGCTTTCATCTACTTTTTAGGGACGACTAACTAGCAATTTGCATCCCTGGTCAGTCTGATATTTTAATGTTATAAGAAGATTCAGTATCAATTAAAGCTATTCTTAATTTTTCAGCTGATGAGCAACTTCCCAGATTTCTGCGCTCACGGCTATCGAGTCGAACGAGAGCTAGGACAAAATTACGCAGGCGGTCGTGTAACCTACTTAGCTACAGACATACGTAATGAAGTTTCTGTGGTTATCAAGCAGTTTCAGTTTGCTCAGTCTGGTTCTAATTGGTCAGACTACAAGGCATATGAAAAAGAAGCCGAAATACTCAAACAACTCCATCATCCTAATATTCCTCGTTACCTCGATTCATTTGAAACTCCTGCTGGCTTTTGTCTAGTTCAGGAATATAAAAAAGCCCTTTCCTTAGCCAAGCAGCAATACTTCAATCCGGCAGAAGTTAAGCAAATTGCACTTGCGGTTTTACAGATTTTAGTATATTTGCAACAGCGAAATCCCACAGTAATTCATCGGGACATAAAACCAGAAAATATCTTGGTTAACCGTTTTGGACAACAGATAAAAGTTTACTTAGTGGATTTTGGGTTTGCTCAAATCGGCGCAAGTGAAGTAACAGCAAGTAGTGTTATTAAAGGCACGTTAGGCTTTATGCCACCCGAACAATTATTCAATCGTCAACTAACACAAGCGTCTGATCTTTACAGTCTTGGGATGACGCTGATTGCCTTGTTAACGCAGACGAAATCAAGCGATATTGGTCAATTAATAGATGAGAATTATCGTCTAAAAGTAAAGCAGCATTTACCTGGGTTAAACCACAAGTTTGTTGGATGGTTAGAAAAGATGGTTTCTCAGAAGCTCGAAAATCGCTTTCCTAATGCTGCTATTGCTTTGAAAGCACTCAAGCCTATCCCAATTACTCAATTAAAAAATCAGTCATTAACGACTCAGAGGGCAGGAGCGATAGTAGGCGTAATTGTGTTGCTGGGATTAGTGGGGATTCAAATCCCTCGATTTTTTATTAAATCTAGTCCCAGTCAAGTCCTTGTTACTCCAGCTCCAGAGTTAAAATCACAGCCATCCCCCCCTTCACAACCAAAATCTACCTCAAATTCCCAGCCTGTCCCTTTTTATGTATCTTCCTTGGACAGTTCATATCCACACCCTGATATGGAGATGAAGGGAACATTTGAGGGAGAGTATCGGGTTCTTCCTGAGTATGTGGAAGTAATTGTAAAAAAGGCAACTATTTCTAATCATCTTCTTAATAAAAAAATCACTTATCTCCGTTCTCTTAAGTTTTTTCTTTCCTATTATGGTACACCTCAAAAATGGGAAAAGTTTCCTGATTCCAGGTTTGAAATATTGCAAAAAAACCGTCTCAATTATGGAGAGTCTTATACATTTACGAATATTCGATTTGTAATTCCTAAATCAAGTTCCACAGAACTCTCAAAAATACAGATGAGTTTTGGAATAGAGCATGGGTTTAAGGGTTCTGGTTGGCACTATGTAATTTACCGCCCTAATTGGTAGTAGTACCAAATTAGTAGTCGGACAAGAAAACTTTGCGTGATGGCTGGCATTCTTTCTGTGCAGGGATGTAAAGAGGCAGGAGGAGATGTGTGGCAGGGATGCTGGGAGAGGTTATATTCCATCCCACCTGCTTCCTCATCTCTGTTTTCTCCCCCTGCTCCATAGCTCCTCCGCTCCCCTGCTTGACCAGTCTTGAGAACTAACAGCCCTAAGCTGTGAGCGTTTGCAGTTGTTAGCAGTTTTGTTTTGAGAATCCAATGTGCGAGCGCTCGAAAAAGCATAGCAGTTTTTCTAAAACATACTACAACGCTTGGAAAAATGCAGATTTACAAAAAAACTAATTTCATCGGAAAATACGCAATGTTTGTAGAGATTCTACTAAAGATTAATCAAAATTCCTCGGAAGTGAATAAATTAGAATGAAGTTATTCCAGACAGATAAATTAAAGCAGCAATGAAGAAAAAATGGGCAGTCAAGCGAATCACCCTTAATCTGGCAACGAGTGAAATAGAGAAGCTGGAAAAGTATTGCCAAACAACAGGAAGACCTGCAACAGATGTCATCCGTGAATTGATTCGTTCTCTACAAATACACCCACTCAATGCCACTGCTCAACAAGTTAGTCCAGCAGAAAAAGTTACTCAACCACTGCCCGAAGTTGCTCAATTGCCTTAAGTAGATTCTTGTAAAGCTAGAAATTGCTGTACTAGTTGTTGAATAACTTCACTGTATGTCCGACCAGTCTGCTGACAGTAATCATCAATAATCTGGAGTTCATCTGGGTCTAAATCTAGATCAAGGGTGTTTTGCGGCAAAAAAAGATGTTGAGACGCATTCATTTGGGTAGGTATCATCATATTGCTTCGTCAATCAATTTTAAGATGCTAGGAAAAACCATTGAAAAAAGGGAACAGCACCAATCAAACCCGAAGCAGACACTATTCTCAAGAGTAAATTGTGGGTATTGCGTACTTGAGAATGAATATCTAAATCAGTGTCGGAACAATAAAAATTGCTCTGATTTCTCTTAATAAAAGTTTTTATATAAAGAATTGAAATGCCTTTAATAAAAAGAGTAAGTAATATTAACGTACTACTCAACTGAAGATCCTGATTTTAATCATGAAGTTAATCAAGTACCAAAATCGCTTAATTTCAGGATTAAGTGCAGATCGTGATTTTAAGCATTAAGGCAGCATCATAATAAAATTAAGATAAAAACATAGATATTTATCTATGATAATTGTTGGCATAGCTTTCGTAAGAAGAATTGAAAGATTGGTAATAAACAATTGATGGCTGTGCCTACGTACAAGAGCGATCACAGGGTAAATGTGCTGAGTGTAGGAAGATAGCTCATGAGCAAGTCTGACTTTTCACGGGATGTGGAAAAGGGAAGGTGGTTCGCGTAAGACTTACGCGAACCAATGCTAGAGAATTAACTTGTGATTTTAGATATTGTCGTGGTAGGTGTGTAAATGAGCGCAAATGAAAATATTAGAAAAGAACCTGTATGGGGAGTGTAACTTTGGAGACAAACGTTTAACTCAACGAGCAGCATCAATAGGTGAACTTTTATCGGTAAAATATGGTCAGCCTTTATCAAAAATATTTAAAACTGCCAGTGACCTCAAGCGTGGTTACGAATTTTTCTCGAATCCAAAAACCAGTTTTGAAAAGTTGACTCAACCTTATTTTAAACAAACAGCCCAAGAAATAAACGGCACTCCTGTAGTGTTAGCTGTAGGAGATACAACTTTTTTAGATTACAAAAAAATATTAGATAAAAGAGAAGAATACGGCCCAATAGGTAATGGCGGAAATGGATTAATTCTACACAGTTGTTTAGCTTTAGAGCCTGATTTTGGACAACCTTTAGGGCTATTGTGGGAGAAGCTGTGGCATAGAGAGCATAAAGCACCACAACCGAGTAATGAAACTCAAGAACTTAAAGAAGATCGTCTAAAAAAAGAGCGAAAAGCTAAGAGAAATAAAGAATTTAAAGAAAAAGAATCTTATCGATGGGTTGAAGCTTTCTCAAAGATAGAAAAACAATTTTCTGAGTTAGAAATTCCAGTAGGGGGATTATCATCGAAGATAATTCATGTTTTTGATAGAGAAGGCGATATTGCAGAAGTATTCGCTCAAATCAGTCAAACTAAAAATGCAGGTGTAGTAGTCAGGGCGGCACACAACCGTTGTTTAGAAGGCGAAAATGGTCATCTATGGTCATACGTAAATTCCACTCCCGTCCAGTTTGTTAAAGACGTTGAACTAGTCGAAACCAAAAAACGTCATGCCAGAACTGCCACCTTAGAAGTTAGATATTGTCCAGTATCAATTAGTCCTCCCGCACGGCTAAAAAATCAAGGCAGTTTTCATGTTTATGCAGTCTATGCCAGAGAAATTAATTGTCCAGAAAATGGTGAACCAGTAGAGTGGATGCTACTAACTACTGAGCTAGTTGATTCGG
The DNA here is from genome assembly GCA_003990705.1 of Nostoc sp. HK-01. Lineage (GTDB taxonomy): Bacteria > Cyanobacteriota > Cyanobacteriia > Cyanobacteriales > Nostocaceae > Nostoc_B. The sequence continues at coordinate 466,935 of AP018319.1, read as the reverse complement.
AGCAATCAGCAACTCAAATTCTCCGTTGGTATACGTACCGTTGGCGGGTTGAAGAGTATCATAAGATTCTAAAATCTGGTTGCCAAGCTGAAAGCTATCGATTAGCTGGTGAAAGTATGTCAACAATGTTGGGATTTTTAACTGTGATTGCCGCGCAGTTATTACGAATGACATATTTGTACCGTAACTGTCCGCATCTTGACGCTAGTGTGGTGTTAACAAAAGAACAAATGGATGTATTGATAGCTAGTAGCCCACCTAAACTGAAAAAAGATATCGAATTTACTGTTGACTGGGCAATCCTGACTTTTCACGGGATGTGGAAAAGGAGAAGTGGTTCGCGGAGAATTTACGCGAACTAACTTTTATGGTTGGCGATATTTAGAAGTTTCTTCGATTAAATCTTTCAGCCCAAGGTTGAGGGACTCAATTGATCGATCTAAAGCTTGAATTTTGGCACGGCGGGTAATTTGTTCAAGAGCATCTATGTAAGCTTGACTACCAGATTTACCTAAATGCTGATATCGAGACAATTTACCATCAGTCTTTGTAGGAAAAATTGGTGAAGATGCCTGTAGTTTGTAATACCAATAATTATCAGTCCGCCCCTTAGCTTGGTAACGAACAATCCAACAGGAAGCGGGAGCGACCTTACCCGAAGCGAGTATTGAATGAATTTCTTGCTCAAGACGTTGTTTGGTTTTGGCTACTGCGTCTATACGTTTGGCTAAATCATCTTGAATTGAAGATTTTGGCGACAGGGGCATATAACACACTCCGATTTGGTTCGCGTATAATATCCGCGAATTATTTTCTGATGGAATCAGGCAGGTGTTTAGCTTTTGGAACGCATTATTTAAGATTTTGGTGTAGTAGCCAACCTTGGCACAAGGTTTCTAACTCTAACCAACCTCTCCATAAAACTTGTATACCGATGGCACTGTTTTTCCGATGTTCTAGGTATCCTCCCAGGCGGGCGATAGCGCGGATTGCCCAGTCAACAGTAAATTCGATATCTTTTTTCAGTTTAGGTGGGCTACTAGCTATCAATACATCCATTTGTTCTTTTGTTAACACCACACTAGCGTCAAGATGCGGACAGTTACGGTACAAATATGTCATTCGTAATAACTGCGCGGCAATCACAGTTAAAAATCCCAACATTGTTGACATACTTTCACCAGCTAATCGATAGCTTTCAGCTTGGCAACCAGATTTTAGAATCTTATGATACTCTTCAACCCGCCAACGGTACGTATACCAACGGAGAATTTGAGTTGCTGATTGCTCCGAATCAACTAGCTCAGTAGTTAGTAGCATCCACTCTACTGGTTCACCATTTTCTGGACAATTAATTTCTCTGGCATAGACTGCATAAACATGAAAACTGCCTTGATTTTTTAGCCGTGCGGGAGGACTAATTGATACTGGACAATATCTAACTTCTAAGGTGGCAGTTCTGGCATGACGTTTTTTGGTTTCGACTAGTTCAACGTCTTTAACAAACTGGACGGGAGTGGAATTTACGTATGACCATAGATGACCATTTTCGCCTTCTAAACAACGGTTGTGTGCCGCCCTGACTACTACACCTGCATTTTTAGTTTGACTGATTTGAGCGAATACTTCTGCAATATCGCCTTCTCTATCAAAAACATGAATTATCTTCGATGATAATCCCCCTACTGGAATTTCTAACTCAGAAAATTGTTTTTCTATCTTTGAGAAAGCTTCAACCCATCGATAAGATTCTTTTTCTTTAAATTCTTTATTTCTCTTAGCTTTTCGCTCTTTTTTTAGACGATCTTCTTTAAGTTCTTGAGTTTCATTACTCGGTTGTGGTGCTTTATGCTCTCTATGCCACAGCTTCTCCCACAATAGCCCTAAAGGTTGTCCAAAATCAGGCTCTAAAGCTAAACAACTGTGTAGAATTAATCCATTTCCGCCATTACCTATTGGGCCGTATTCTTCTCTTTTATCTAATATTTTTTTGTAATCTAAAAAAGTTGTATCTCCTACAGCTAACACTACAGGAGTGCCGTTTATTTCTTGGGCTGTTTGTTTAAAATAAGGTTGAGTCAACTTTTCAAAACTGGTTTTTGGATTCGAGAAAAATTCGTAACCACGCTTGAGGTCACTGGCAGTTTTAAATATTTTTGATAAAGGCTGACCATATTTTACCGATAAAAGTTCACCTATTGATGCTGCTCGTTGAGTTAAACGTTTGTCTCCAAAGTTACACTCCCCATACAGGTTCTTTTCTAATATTTTCATTTGCGCTCATTTACACACCTACCACGACAATATCTAAAATCACAAGTTAATTCTCTAGCATTGGTTCGCGTAAGTCTTACGCGAACCACCTTCCCTTTTCCACATCCCGTGAAAAGTCAGAGCAACCAAGAGGTTCAGGAAGTATTACAGCAGTTACGAGAAATACATTGTACCCCGCAGTTTCGACTCAATGCAGAGATTCAGCGCACAGTGAGGCGGTGTTGGGCGAATGTACCAGGTGCGATCGCCTATCTCAAAGAAGCGATACGGACTTGGAAGGGTATCAAGTCACCAGAAGCGGTATTTGTCGCTGCTTGCAAGGAAGGTAGGAAGCCAGAGTCAGCGCAGGCCAAGTCTGGTGCGATCGCTTGGTTTGATTGGGCGAGGAAAAACAGGATTGTGATTGCGATGGCTGGTGAGGTTGTGTATACGCCGGATGGTGAGGCGGTGGCGTTGGCGGAGATGATGCGGCGGTGTCCCATGTACGAGTGACACTACAAGGCGCGATCGCTGTAATTTTAAAGGTACAGGCAGGGTGGATGTTTTTATCCCCGCTTTAACTCTTTGATAACTAGTCTCAAGGCTGGAGGATACGTTGTCACCACTGCACCTGTGGGATAGGATTTGGCTTCTATCTCCTCACCCATATGATTATCCAGTTGTCAAGGTAATTCAGAAATTTTCTTTCTTTTTTTTACCTAGCGGCTAATCCTCCAAATCCTTATGGAAAATGGTTTCTAGCCAACGAATCGCACTATATGTTACACTTTACAAGTCGCAACGCGAGAGAAGAAGCGAGTATACACGTCCCCACGTATAGTACTGTGGAAATTCCCTCTCCTCTGCCCAATCCTGGGCTGGTAGTCCCCCTCTACCATATACGGGGTCTTCTTCTATACGCCTTATTAGCAAGTCATAGCTCACGAAACCACCTCTGGAGCGACTTGTATCATTCTTTAATTCGTTATCATACCATCCCACTGCTCTGGCAAATTGTAAATAATTATCACGGTCTTTGTCAGTCCAGTCTCCTGGTTTTATACCTAGTCTATTCCCAGTCTTAATCCATATTTCCTTCTGCACACTAAAACCAAAACGTTTGTCTGCACTGACCCAAAACTTGTCTATTTTTTGCAGGTCTAGACAAGAGAAATTAATCTGCTCATCATCTAAAAATCCTTCTTTTTCCCTTTTCGCAAGATTGAGCATGAGTTGGGATGTTTTTATATCAGCAGCTTCCCAATTTTTAGCCTTCAAGAAATATTCAAGTTGAGCATATAAATGTTTTTTTAGTGCTAACTGAACGTCTTTATCTTGAGGATTTAGTTTAATTAAACTCCGATAAACTGATTCAATATTCTCGCCAGTGAGCAACTGATTATCTTTGGTAAAATCAGTTTCATTGGAATGATTTTTTAAGATATTAAATGCTTGAGTATAAGATTTTATAGCATCCTGAGTTTTTTTATTCTGGGCTAGTAAATCACCTTGAGCTTTCTGGACTAACACTTTAATTTGTAAGCCTTGGCTAGATTCTAAAACCTTCTTATTCACTTCAGTTAATAACTTCTGACTTTGCTTAATTTCTGATTCTGCTTCTTTCAGATTTTTTAACTGTTGATGTGCTTGTGAACTAGTAGAAAATACTAAGGCTTGTTTAAGTTGATGATTACTAACATTAAAAGATAAAGCGGACAGCCTTAGAGCTTCATTTGAATCAAAAGTAATGCCTTCAAAACGAGAAGGATTATTTTTTTGTAATTCGCCAGCTAGTTTGTTTAAATTTTGAACAGCTTCAACTTCTTCTTTAGTTTCTTGGTTTTTTATATTTATTTTTTTTAATTTATTTCCTATATATTTGAATTGTTCCTCAATATCAGATTTTTGCTTTTTAGCTGTATTGAAATCTTGTCTTGCGTTTGTGGCATCTTTCTCAAATTTTGATGCTTTCTGTTGAGAAGTTTGTGCTTGCTGTTGTGCTTGTTTAGCAGCTTGATCTGCTTGTGTTGCTTTTCGTTGCGCTAATTTCTCGTTTTCTTTGGCAAGTCGTTCTTGGTTCTTTGCTTGTGCAACACTATCTCTAGCTTTGCGTTCACTTTCTTGAGCTTCTGTTAATTTATTGTTAGCTTCATTAACTTGTGTATTAGCAGAACTAACTTTTTTATTTGCTGCCTGAACTTGAGAGTTCGCTACGTCCACCTGCTGTCTTGAAAATATTCCTAAACCCACTGCTGCCAGAACTGCAACAACCAAAACAACAAACCCAATACTAATTCGCCGTTGAGCTTTCTTATTTGCCTCACTGAGCAATTGGTTTCTTGCCTCTGCCGCTTCCCTATCTTCTCTTTCTCGTTTCAAAGCAGCTTCTTGTTCTTGGACAGCAATTTTCTCCTGAATTTCCTTCCCTTCACTGGCAGCTAAAAACTGCTGATCTTGATAGCTTAAATTTTTATTAGAACTCCATTGTTTTGCATCCTGCAACGCCTGACCCCGCAATAGCCGTGATTCATCCTTGCCTCCAGAAGCAACCCAAGCCCGAAAGCTTTCTGCGTATGGGCGTAATTTACCTAACTCAGTATTAATCCACTGCTCGTTAAAGACTTGTTTGTAGATGGGATTGTAAACAGTTAAGTGGTCATCTCGCTTGACCACTAACCCAGATAATTGCAAGTCCCGTTCTTCGGCAGTATTCTGAAACTTGAGCTTTCTAGCTTGGCTAATTTGCCGATACAACTCCAGCAAGTATGCAGCCTTTTGCTCGTTACTCAACAGACGATTTCTAATGGTCTTCAAATGCTCCTGTTCGTCCTGAGATTCCCAGTTATCAATCAAGCAATTATGTGACAACTTCTCAATAGACTCAGCTTCCTTCCCCGCCGAGATGAACTCTGTGTTATCTACAACCAACTGACATAACCTTTGAGTTAAAAAAGGCTGTCCTCCCGTCCAATTGAGGATTTCTGCTAAGACTGCCTGGGGATTATCGGCTTTTATTTCCAACCCCTTCACCAAAGGTTGCGCTTCCTCAAACCCAAAACCCTTAAGGTCGATTGCCTGACCAATATTAAAAGGAGTCCGTTTCTTGTCGCTAATCAATTCAGCCGGAGCCGCCACACCCAACAATGCAAACGTCAGCCGCTTGTAGTCTGGATTGTCAGCTCGTTTGTTGTAACAGGCGCGAATCAAAGCAAAAAAGTCGTCAGTAAAAGGTAGGTTGAGGGTGCTGTCGATCTCATCGATAAAGATGACAATACGCTGATTCATTCCCGGCAACAGCACTGTTTCGATAAACTCTTCTAAACGTTCTACTGGCGAGAGAAAATCCCTTTCTTTGAGCCAAGTACGGGCATTCTCAAGTAAGCCAAAATGACGATTTAATTGATTAATGATGCCGTTGTACCAGCGTTCTGCTTGCTCGGCTTGACTGTCTTTTGCGGAAAAATCTAAGACGATTCCTGCCCAGCCTTCTGACTTTAGCCGAGCCAGAGTCCGCACCATCAAGCTAGATTTTCCCATCTGACGGGAGTTGAGGACATAGCAAAATTCTTGCGCTTGCAAAGCTTCATAGAACTGGCGATCTGCTGCCCGTGTGACATAAGAGGGAACATCTTGACCCAAGGCTCCGCCCACTTGATAGCGATAGCTGCCGTTGGCTGAGTCCTTCATTCCCTGATCCTCAAGCGCGATTGGAAATAAGGACGGTACAGGCACTCATGGCGAACAATCACTTCATTCCCCTGTAAGCTGACTAAACCCATCCCATTTAATTTAAAAGCTGACATTGAGGGCAAGCACACGGGTTTATCTGTTGCCACCACTTTTTGAAAGGCTGCGGCTAACTCTGGGTTTTGCTGTAAATTCCACAAATGCCGCCGCAGGTGTTCGCCATAAATACCTGCATCAGTGGGAGCAGTAGCTAGAAGTTGGGTTAACGTCAAATCCCCTTGAGCAACGTGATAAAGGGCAAGGCGCACCAAGTAAGGGTGTCCTCCCACCATCTCCATGAGTTGTCTGGTTTCTTCCGTCCCCCAACTCAGTCCGTGCCGCGCTACTAAATCTAAAACTTGCTCTTGGTTAAACTCTGGTAAATCTACTGCCAGCCCCACATTAAAGGGAGATGAATTGGTGTCCATTACCACATAAGATTCTGTGGAGTGGGCGATCGCCATCCGTAATTTAGCCCAAGTTTCATTTACTTTCGCCTTTTCATTCCAGGAGCGCAACAGGGCTAAAAATTCTTTGGCCACTGCATTATAGGGAAACAGCCGATCTAGTTCGTCTAGTCCCAAAAATAAGGGAACTGTTACATCTGATAATATGCACTGCTCAAAATAATCATTGCAGTTTTCCTTGGGGCCGAATAATTCCTCATCCCAAAATTCGGACACTTTTCGGGGAGATATTCCCAGCTTGCGACTGATTAACGCACAAAACCGTTTCAAGAAAACGGTTAAATCTTCAAAAATTGCCTCATCAGTTTCTAAGAAGTCTAAGGTAGCCGTGCGATAGCCTAGCTCTGTTGCATGATGGCAAATCCGGGCTAAAAGGGAAGTTTTTCCCATCTGTCGAGGGGCTTTGATCCGAATCAGTCCGGCGTTTTTTTCCATCTGCTCTAAGCTGCGTGATTCCCAAGGTTCTCGCTGGACATAAAACAGAGAAGCTAGTTGTATTGTTCCGCCTGGAAGTTCTAGTTCTGCTACGGGCAATGGTGGGCGATCTTGTTTTCCTACAATTGACGTAGGGGTAATTTCTTCGGCAACAAGTTTAGGTGCTGATCCTGTTGATAGAAGTGAGAGGATGTCCGATAAGATAACTGGTGTGTCTGCATCAGATTGCCATTGCCGCTGCTGAATGGTTTGCAAGAAACTTCGCAGTTCGTAATTGAGCGGGTCATCAAAAGGTAAATTAATCCTTACTGGCAGAATGACGGGTTTTCCCAGTTTCGCCTGCAACTCCCTTGCTGTTCTGACTTCTCCTGCCACCATATCACTGCTTGCTGATTGCTCCGACAGCAGCAGCAGGAAATAATCACAGCGTTTCAATTCTTCGTCAATGCGCTCTACCCAATTTTGTCCCCAGCTAATACTTGCCCCAGCCATAAACGCTTCATGTCCGGCAGCTACCAGTTGGTTGTAAAATTCTTGTGCTAGTTGGGCATCTGGCTGTTGAGAGCGATAGCTGATGAAAACTCGCTGGCTAATTATTGGCTTTGCTGAGACAGGGGACGACGCAAGTTGAGTCGGTTGGGCCTTTGCAGACATTGGCTCAATCTGAGCAGTTTTCAAGAGAGCGGGAATATCCTGTTCTGGTATTCCTGCCGTTCTAATCGCATTACAGCCGAGCTTGTAGGCAAATTCATAGGATTTTTTCGCCCCCAACGCATCATAAAACCCGACTGCAAACTCAATTGCTGCCCGATCTCCAATTGCTTTCTTCATCCCAATGACGCAAGGAATATGTTGTGCGATCGCTTCTGCTTGTACCTGGGAATAGCAAGCATTGAGAATTACGCATTCCAGTTGCCCTGAAAATATTTGAAACAGTCCAGCTAACGCTTCTGCATTAACTAACTTGGCTGCACCTGTTTCATCTTCAAAAACTAAACCTTCTTCTCCTGCCCCATGTCCTGAAAAATGAATAATCTGCGGTTCGTGTTCCAGGATTGCTCTGCGGATATCTCGATAGCGTACTGCTTGGGCTGTAGCTATAGAATACCGTTCTCTGTTCCTTGACCTTTTCAAGCCCTCTTCAATCTCCCGCATCTCTTCACCCAGACGCAGATTTCTACTGCCGATGGGATTGGCAGCTAACAGTAGAATTTTCTGAGTTGGTGGAGTATTCATGAATTTGGGCTAGAGCTTGCCAACAGTACTATTTTCTATAGAACTTACATCTTGAGTATGTGGTTTTACGCAAAAGAGCGCAATATTTCTCTTACAAGAGGTAAATAATCAGCAATATTACGGCTCAGGTGAATTTCTACGCTTGGGCGATCGCTTACTTGAAAGAAGCGATACGGACTTGGAAAGGGATCAAGTCACCAGAGGCTGTGTTTGTGGCGGCTTGCAAGGAGGGACGGAAACCGGAAGCACAGCAGGCCAAGTCTGGTGTGAAGGATTGGTTTGAGTGGGCTAGGAAACAAAGAATTGTGATTGCTATGTCGGGGGACTTTGTGTACACGCCGGATGGGGAGGCAGTGGCAGTTGCGGAGATGATGCGACGGTTTGCGGTGGGGGAGTGATAGCACGAGGAAATGGGCGAATGCTGGATGGTCACGAAGTACTGATACTTGACTAAATAGAGCGTCTGTACTAGTTTGGTTTCGGTAATTCTGGCATTAAAGTTGAAGACTATGAAATTTTCTTACACTATCCTTTACGTAAAGGATGTTACCCAGTCGGTGGCTTTTTACGAAAAAGCATTTGGATTACAAAAGGATTTTATTCATGAAAGTGGACAGTATGCACAGATGGAAACAGGCTCAACAAAGCTGGCGTTTGCCTCGAATGAACTAGCTAAATCAAACCTGATTAACGGATTTCAAGAAAATAGTTTAAACAATCAACCTGCTGGAGTCGAAATTGCTTTTACAACAGACAATGTTGATGCTGCTTTCAATCGTGCTGTAGAGGCTGGTGCAGTTAGTTTAGTTGCACCAAAACAAAAGCCTTGGGGACAAAAGGTGGGATATGTTAGAGATTTAGATGGTATTTTGATTGAGATTGCTAGTCAAATTTAGACTGCCCAATTGTGGAAAAAGCAGCATTTGGGTGTCTTATGAGGCTGTCGTTGAGAGATCATAGAGTGCGACCTTGGCGTATGAAAAAGCTCAAGATGGCGGAACAATGGCATGAAAATCTTGGGGATGAGTTTCTGATGGACTTTACCTTTGAAAAAGATTTTGTTATGCCGATTTACTAAAAAGCGATCTTGACGCAATAATCTAAGCGTTCAAAGAGATAAAAAAGTAAACGGGCAGTCTCGTAACTGCGTATTGGGTGGTATTCCCACCTTAACCCAGGAAGGTGTCCTTCTGATGCCCAGATATTGTAATTAACCTCCGAACTTATAATTGCTTTGTAATTTTTCGTCCAGCCAAGACGCTCGCAAAAGGGAATCCATTGTTCAAACTTGCCATCAAGCTTCCCACCAACTTTAAGATAAATGTTTCTCTGAACGCTGAAACCAAAGTGTTGGTTGCTATATTTCAACCATAAATTATCAATCGTGTAGAGATCGGTACAAGGGAAATCAGAGATATCTTCTGGATATAATAAATCACGTTTGTCTTTGCCGACAGCTTGCAACATCACCAAATAAGTTTCATTATCAGCTTCTTGCCATTTCTTAGCTTTAAGTAAATCGCGTAGTTTGGTATAGTCTACATCTACTTCTGATCTCAGATTATCCTGCGAAATAACGCTCCCGGTGGCACACACCACACGAAACCCAATATCGTAGGCTTGGAGGTCAGGGGCGTGCTTGTTGCGATAAGCAGAACCGCAGTTTTCAGGAGCATTGACCCAAGACCCACCTCGCAGCAGTCGAGAGTGGCTATTATCATTAGTTAACCATGCACCACCATTTGTTGGCGCTCCCTTATAATTATCATGCCAATGGTCACGACACCATTCCCAGACGTTGCCGTGCATATCGTATAACCCAAAATTATTAGCTACGCCAAAGCTGCCTACTTCTGTAGTTTCTTCTCGATACGTTCCTTTTACCCCAGCACCGTAAGTTTCAGTACCTCGATAATTTGCCAGTTCTGATGTAATTGTTTCGCCAAAATGGAATGGTGTGGTTGTTCCGGCTCTACACGCATACTCCCACTCTGCTTCAGTTGGTAGGTGGTACTGTCTTTTAGTATGGGCAGTCAGGCGATCGCAAAATTCCACTGCATCGTACCAAGAGACTTCCTCAACTGGTCGATTTGCACCTTTAAAGTTGGATGGGTCTGGGTCAATCTCCCGGTTAACTTGTGGCATATCAGCAACTGCTTTCCACTGTGCTTGAGTAACTGTATACTTGCCTATGCAAAATTGCTGAATGTTCACTATATGCTGAGGGCTTTCTGAATCTCTACGCTCTAGTTCACCCTCTGGTGAACCCATCATGAAACTGCCACGAGGAATCAATACCATATCTAAAGCAATTCCATTGCCCAAATCTTCTACGTAATATTGGGCTGTTTTTCGTGTTTCTTTTATAACTATTTTAGACATTTATTATCACTTACTTGAGTTTTATTCTTGCTTGATTGTAAGTATGGAGGATTCCCAACCTTGTTTTCAAAAAAAATAAGATCGTTCCGCTTCGCTACACTAAACAAGAGTAAAAGAACAAGTGCAAAGTGTAAAAAGACTAAAGTATAAAGGGCTACCGAAGAATCCTCCCGGCAGCGCACACAACACGAAAACCAACATTGAGGTTGATGAAGTCGCGCACCACCCTAGCGTTGCCGTAGCGGTACGCAGAACGGCAGTTTAGAGGATTGCTGAACCAGGAACCGCCCCGCAGCACGGCACTTCCTGGTTTTTGAGAAAGGTTGTCATTTTCATCAAACCATGCACTCCCATCTGTTGGCGCACCTTCATAGTTACCGTGCCAATCATCCAGACACCATTCCCATACGTTTCCGTGCATATCGTATAATCCAAAGGCATTTGCTACGCCAAAACTGCCTACATCTGTCGTTTCTTCTCGATATGTTCCTTTTATTCCAGCACCGTAAGTTCTAGTAGCATCGTAATTTACTAGTTTTGATGTAATCGTCTCACCAAAGTGAAATGGCGTGGTTGTTCCAGCTCTACAGGTATATTCCCATTGGGCTTCACTGGGTAGGCTGTAGCTTTTACCTGTATATTGGGAGAGGCGATCGCAGAATTCTACTGCCTCGTACCAAGATACACATTCTACAGGTCGATTTACACCTTTAAAGGTAGATGGATCAGGGTTTAGTTTTCGGTTCACCTGTGGCAGTGCGGTGACTGCTTGCCACTGTGCTTGCGTTATTGGGTATTTGCCGATGAAAAACGGCTGAACAGTTACTTTGTGTTGAGGACGTTCACTATTATCGCTACTCTCCTCATTCTCTGGTGCGCCCATCATAAATTCACCACCAGGAATCTGTACCATTTCTAGGTGAATACCATTCCCTAAATCTTCGATAAAGTGTTGGGCTTGTCGAAGAGTACGGTGAATATCTATTTGAGAGTAATTTATAGACTGTTGAATAATATTTTTGAGATTTTTTTTATTAACTTTTTCTCCTAATGCTACCGATAAAATTTTCCATAGATTACTAGCAACATTCTTTAGCTGACGAGTAGAGTAATTTGATGATGCTGCTATTTGCTCATAAGTTCGATTTAATATTGTTTGTTCTATAACTAGCTGTTCAATTTCGTTTAAATGCTTTTGTGTCTGAGAAAATATTAGATTATCAACTATTTCTAGTGGATTATTGGATATATTAGATTGATTGATTCTTGTGATAGTTGTTACTTCAAAATTAAAAGTTTGTTCTACATTATCCTCAAAAGTAATGACTTTTACTTTAAATTCAAAAGGTTTTATGGGAGGGAAGTTATCAATCTGCCATTTAGCTGCCGCCACTTTATCAAAAAGTTCTTGCGCTCGACGAGCATATTCTCCTCCCCAAGTTGTAAGAACTGCTGCCTCAACCTCAGCAAAGTAAAGCTCCCTGTTTATAGCTGTATCTTGAATAGAACCCTCTGGGTTGGGAATAAGTGCTTGAAAATCTCGTAGGCTTCCATAGTGATGCTGGATAAAATCTCCAATTTCCCTCCAAATTTCCGATGTGCGTTGAACTGGGCTATTTTCCAGTAGCAACCCTCGAATTCCGGCTCGAAACTCATACCAAGTTTCTGTCACAGTCGCTTTCAATGGGCTAAAAGAAGACCTTTGGAGTAGGCCACTAAAAAAAACTTCAGCTAGATGCCAGTGTTCACTATCTGGCAAAAACTGCTTTTGTGCCAACCGCATAACTGGAGGGATCAAAGGAACCGCAGCCAGCACCTCGGCAAGTTCTCGTGCTTTAGGACTGGCATCTGATAGGAATTCTCGAAGCAAATATTCAGGGTTTTTTTCGCCTAATTCGAGTTCATCCTCAACTGGTTTGCGGTTGTCAACCTTTGCTACCTCTTGTACTTCCTTTCTGATTAAAATCCCTTGGATAGAATTACTTGCACTCCCCGCCAGGAAATTCGCCCAAGTAGCAAAATGGTTGGGAGATAAATTAAAAATCGGAAATCGATACAAATCAGCCTTTGTATGGAGTCTAGCTCCCACTTTCAAAATTGAGTTAGCACATCCTGACCCAGTAGCAATAAGCGGTCTTTGAATTGCTTGATACAAAGCAGTCCGCTGCCATAAATATTGAGGAAAGACATGAGCAATAGCAACGGGATGCTGATCTCCTAAAATAGCCAACGCCGCAAATGCCGCTCCTGAATGCCAAGCCTTCCCCAAAGTATCTGTTATCACAACAAAAAGTCGATTTCGCCCTGGTGCAATCAGACTACGAATTTCCCGTTCAATACTTTCCGTACCTGAGAACAATCGTGGCTCACTGTTCTCAGTCTCAAACTGCCATATCCTTACATCTCGGAAAAACCCTTGCCACCGAAATAGCGTTGCTACACCCTCTGCCAAATCTCCCCAAAATGCCATTGAAGGTGAGCGATCAATCAGCAAATGTACCTCAAACCATCGCTCTAAAGGATAGCGAAACGCCATCATTAGCAAACCATTTGCATTTGCTATCTGCTCAACTGTTGCCTCAATATCCAATTCATTTGCCCCATTTCCCGGAACTCGCTTGGCTAGAGGCAAAAGCATCTTACTAATTGATGCAGGTTTAGGTAAAGGAAATGGGTCGGGAATGCGAACTGGTGAGGCACGATTAATTGACGGCGATTCTATTTTTTTAGGAGATGTTGGCGGATACTTATAGTTTTCGGGATAAGTTGCAATATGTGTTCGTGCTGCTGTCTCTTCCACAGGGGAAGAAATCGTCTTGACGCTATCTTCTGAGACTTTATCAGCATCTACATTTCCATCAGGAGGACGCAAATCTTCGGTCGGTTCAACGCTTTTAAGAGATGGAGGAGCTATAATGCGATGCAAATGAGCCGCACACCAAATCAGTTCAGCGGTTTCTATCTCATCTCCCCACCATTTATCATTCTCTACAGTCATTTCCCCTTTCGACTTTTACAAAGATTTGAAAATAGTATCTAACAGAAATTGACGGTTTTCTTGGGTAATGTTTTTACCTTGTAGTAAAAGATAGACAGCATTTAATAATTGATCAGTAGCTAATTTTACGTCCCTTTTCTCTATCCGCTTGAGAAATTCTCGAATTAATTTTCTGGCTGGCTCATCCAATTGCTTTAAAGACTCAGAATCGAACCGCTGTTCTAAAATATTGTAAAAACTTTCTTCCGTATCAGGTTGCTTGATGGATAAACGCAAACATCGTCGCAAAAAGGCAGGTGGAAACTCCCTTGCTTCATTACTAGTCATTAATACTAAGGGAAACTCTTTACATTGCACAAACCCTTTTTTGATCGTAATTTTGCCCCCACTATCACCCCTTTGGCTACGATAAGGAAGCACCTGTGCATCTTCACTTTGTAATCGAGCCAATTCTGGTATCTCAAAAAATCCTTCCTCAAAAATATGCAATAGATCGTTAGGCATATCAATATCACTTTTATCAATTTCGTCAATGAGTAGCACCGCTGGTCTACCCGGTCGAGATTGATGAAATGCCATACCCATCGCGCCCAATCTCAAATAATTGCCCACTTCAGGTTCTTTAATTTCACCTTTTTCACCGACTTTTTGCCTGAGCAAAGAAATTTCTTGCAGTCTCCCAATAGCATCGTAGGCATAAAGTCCATCCTTCAAAGTGGTACGAGAAACGATTGACCAACGATAAGGCCCTGGCAGTCCCAGTTCGCACGCCACTGCATAAGCTAATGATGTCTTACCAGATCCAGGATTTCCTTCAATCAGCAAAGGACGGCGTAAACATAACGCAGCATTAACTAACTCTATTGCTTGCTCACTAGCGACGAACCCCAATGCTCTTGGATCTATATTCCCTAAAATTTGTGGTTTCTGTTTTAACTCCACTTCCTGAGAATTACTCTTGTCTGCACTTTGTTGGTTCTCTACTGACTTTGCTTCCTTCACCCACTCGCTGACCGATTGACCAAAAGTTCGCCAAGGCGGTGGCGGCGGAATGTGATCAAGATGCTGTTTCTGCTCTTTTAACGTTGGTAATTTATCAGGACTCAGTGTTAAGCCACGGTAAATACGAAGATCCTTTTCTTCAGGTGCTTGGTCGTTCGGCATTCTATTCCACTACATTGGTATTTAAAGGTCTACAGCGTTGGGAAGGTTTAGGATATAAATCATCCCAAAAAAGCGTTATCTCTAGATCTTCTCCCTTTTTTCGCAATTTATGTATTGTATCTGGCCAATTTTTCCACTCTGATATTTTTATATCATTACCTTCAGTTAAACTATTCTCTAAACATCGGCTCCAGACAGCAATTGCTTTAGCTTCTTCAATCATTTCTAAATCTGATTTTGAGGGTTTTATCCCAATGTAGTAAATCTCAGAATTTAGGGTATCATTATTAAGCCACAAAGCTTTTTTTTGTTCGTAAATTTCATCACGTATTTCCCGAAAATCCGGATCAAAATACCGCTCATAGGAGTTGATAAAGATGACGTACTCCTTCCCTAGAAATTCTCGTTTTTTACCACGCATAAAACTGATTTTTTCTAAAGACTCGTGGTAAAATTCCAAGGGAATAAAAAATTCAATTGCAGGTTTTTTATTTTGAGGTAAACTGTAACGTGTCTTGCGGATCAAATCGGAAAGAAAATCTGATTTTTCTAGACACATTCGCAAAATATTTCTCTTTTCTTCAAAATTACCTTCCTCAAACTGTTCTGGTTGCAAAACTACCTTCTCTGCAAACCTACCCAATGGTAATTCTTGACTTTTAATCCAAAGATTCATATTCAAGAAAAATAAACCAGTTGGCTGACCTGTATTTCTCTTTCCATCTACTTCAGGTTCAATTTCAATTTGAATTCTTAGTTCTTCTTCATTTATAAGTTCTTTGAATTTATCAACCGATTCGCGGACAAAACATTTAATTTTATCTAACCTAGCTTCTTGTCTATATCTAATTACTTCATTCTGCCAACTTTTAATTTCTTCGGCAAGGCTTAAAAAGTTTTTATTTTGACTACTTTGCCCATAAAATTCACTCCTACACCATTCGGAACAGGCAATCAAAGGACAAATCTTATCCGATACTGGTTTAATTGCTAAATCTTCTAATTTATTCTGAAGACCCATTTTATCCAAGACAAATTCCTCAATAAATTTACTAATTAAAAGGAAGGAATTAACCAAAAATAAGCTACTATCAAGTTTTTTACTTAAAATATTTAGAAGTTTTTTTATATATTCTTGAGGTACTTCTTCTCTTACGAATGTAATCTTATTTTTATAATTCTCATAAACTTGAGGCTGGATATCTTCAATTTTTTTAAAAAATTTATCAATTTCTTCTTGATGTTTTTCAAAGTAATCAAGAATTATGTTGTCTCTAAGATATTTTTCCTGTCCATCAGTAAACTGATTCCGCACAGCAGCAAAATCATCAAGGGATTTATTGAGTTCTTGAGTAGTTAAAGCTTCTATTAATTTTCTAAATTTAGAACGGTCGTATTTCATTGACTACTTACCTACTGCCCAATAATCCAAAAAGTTTGTCCATTCTCTTGTTTTTTTCGCAATCCAAATCGCTTTTCAGGAGATGTATTATTTATCAATAAGTGGTGCATATCTTGAAGCAAATCACGAGCATCTGCAAAATAACCATGGCCTAGAAGTGTTAAATCAATATTAGAAACTTCGACTGTATCTATGCCATCAACAACTGTAATTGGTGGGAAAAAACCAACACGGGGATGATCGTGAATAATACCTGATGTCGCCAAAGCTTTATCTTTAGCAGAAATGTAAAGAGTCGTGCGTTCAGCCAGATTTTGATAAGCTTGGGCTAATTCTTCAAAGATATCCGGGTCAACATCAGGGGCAGCAAGAAAGATTTGTCCAAACGATATTTCACTTTTGCCTTGAACTTGAGCCAAAATTCGCTGCATTGCCCTGAGCAACCCTCGATTCCCCATACTATGAGCAATAATATGGATTTTTTCTATTCCACTTTTTTGCGCCAAGTTAAGTAAAAACTCAGCAATATATTTCTCACTAGCTTCAATCGTCGCCTCATCTGCTGGATAGCTGGCTAATTTCCCTCTTGACGGCCAGCTATAGAATGCCATAATCCCTGGCACTTGCAAATCTACCCCTATCTGTGCTGCTCGTAAAGCTGCATCTTCAAAACTGACATTAAAACCGTGAATGAACACTAAAGCCGAACGCTCATCCGGCTGATTTTCTTGCAACGTTCGCTGAATATTCTCCCAAAAGTTATTTTCCTCGAAGAGTTTTAGACTATCTTTTTTTAGTTTGAGGCGATCATCGGTTAAGGTTAACAATCTCTGCAACAAGGGAGAACCAGTAGAGCCGATTTTATGCGATTTTGGTACTGCTACTTGACAAGTGCCATAGTGAAGCTGGCGATCTCGCTCTCCTGAAAATCCTTGAGATATATCTTGTAGGTTTTTGGGTTTGCGGTTAGTCCCAAACCAAAGAGGATATAAAGTAGGTTCCGTTGACTGGGTGGAAACAGTACGAGTCACTCTTGGTTTTACCATCTCTCTCTGAAGGAGCGAAGTATCACGAGTGATGAAATGTGGTACTGCACTATCTGGCAAATTCAATAATTTAATTTCATTCCGACCAAGTTCAAAGGCAGTATGATATCCCCTGCCAAATCCTAAACCTCGATAAAAACCTGCGGCAAATGTTACAGCAGATTGATCACCAATTTCTTTACTCATACCGACAACACAGCTAACTTTATCTGCTAGTGCATCGGCTTTCTCTAATGAAAAGCAGGCATTAAGTAGCACACATTCTATCCGTCCCTGAAGCACAGCCAATAATTCTGCCAGTGCTTCTGGGGAAAGTGGCTGTGCCTGTCCTTGAGAGTTAGTTAAAATAATTTCTCCACTGGGGCTGCCGTGACCACTAAAGTGGAGAATTAGCGGTTTATATTGCAATAAATATTTAGATAAATCTTCTACCTGAACGGCTCTTTCAACTTTAACTATATAGTCTTTTCCCACCTCTCCTTCTTGCAATCGTAGTCGAATTCGATTTGCTTCTTCCTCCAATTCCAGTCGGTCAGTCTCTATGGGATTGGCGGCAAGAACTAAAATATCGCAGTTTTTATCTTCAGGGACGTTAGGTGTCTGATTTGATTTTGAATTTGTTTTGTCGCTTGGGACTAACTTCTCTTCTGAATTTTCAGAACTATTTAACTCCGAAGCATACTTATTATAAGCAGTTAAATTGCACTGTTTAATGGCTTCTAATAATTTATCAATTTCTTCTTGATGTTTTTCAAAATAGTCAAGAATTATTCTGTTTCTAAGATATTTTTCCTGTCCATCAGTAAACTGATTCCGCACAGCAGGAAAATCATCAAGTGATTCATTGAGTTCTTGAGGGGTTAAAGCTTCTATTAATTTCCTAAATTTGGAACGTTCGTACTTCATGAACTACTTACCAGTTTTAAACTTATTGCTAAGAAGAAAATAAATAAATATACAGAACAGCGTTTAAATGGATATTAGCAGGAACAGTAGATTTACGGAAGAGGTTCAGCTTAAGCGAATCTAAATTTTTAGCGAAATACTTGCTATGTCTTGATTTAGCTTTGATTCCACTGAATACACCTTGAGTAATCGCTCTTACGGACTTTTGCACAAAATTTCCTAGTTAGTGCGATCGCAGTTTTGGCTGTGCAATCAGGCGATTTTAGGATAAATTTGGCAAACATAATGAGTTCTTAAAACTCCTTTAAGGTTTTTAACCTATAGTCAGTACTATAAAATTTTTCGTATTCCAAACTACCTTGTTAACTCTATTTTTAACCAAGGTATCAAACCATTAAATAAAATCGAAAGTTACCATGCTTAAACAATCGTTTAACCACAAATACGCAATCATTCCTCTATTAGGCACTTTAATTATTAGCAACGGATTTCTCACCAAAGTATCTGCTCAAGACATTTCTGCTGCACAGACTACAGATTCTGTTGCCGTCACTGTCACAAACCAAGAGTTTCCCCAGTGGGGGTATTACACGGTACGAAGAGATTTTCGCAGATGCGCTTCTCCAATATGCGGTGGATACTTCATCAAACAAGTCAATTTAAAGGCTACTCCTTGCGTTGATGGTGTTTTTCGTTCCGAATGTTATGTGTCGGCAATTGATTGGAATTCTTTGAAAGTCTCACCTTCCCAATTGGCAAAAATTCAAAGTGATGATGGTAGTCGTTTGCTCCTCAGAGGTAACATTGTTCCAGTGACATTTCCTGGATTAGGTGAGTTTGGGAATTTGCGAATAAAAGAAGCATTCATAGCTGCTACAAATAATCCGGCGAAAGGTACTTTTGCGGGACTAAAAGACAATGGTATTCGCTGTATCACAACTCCTTGCTTCTCTACAGATCAGCTGGTTCTAAACAAGCCTTATATTTCTCAAGTTTCGTCAATCGATTTGAGCCAAACGGGTGCAACACAAAAACAACTTGACGCAGCAGCGAGTGAAATTTTTGGTCAAGGTTTGATTGCTGTAGGTACAACAAAGGTAGTTGAAAACGTAGATCCAATCAAGAGAGATACTCAGTTTGTCGCTACACAGTTTTATCTGAGAGTGGCACCGAACTAAACTCGCATTTTTCACAAGCTTCAGGCGTTTGATGGGGCAGAGAGGCAGAGGTGCGGAGGGGCAGGCTTTGAAAGGTGTGGTGAGAAATCCGGGTTAAAGGTTGCCCTCTAGTAGTTTGCCAAGCAAACTTTGCGTGGTGGCAGGCTGGGGAGGGAGGAATTTTATCCCTGTGCTACCCCTGCTTGATATACACTGCTCTCATTGGGTTGGTGAACTACTAGCCAAATGCTTGCTGTATCTTTACTAACGCGATAATTTACAGAAACAGAAAAGCTGTATAAACCAATGTTCAAGGGGAGATTAGAAGCCTTTAGCGATGGTGTAATCGCTATCATCATCACCATTATGGTGCTGGAATTGAAAGTGCCTCATGGGAGCGATATGACTGCACTCCGCCCATTGCTGCCAATATTCTTGAGCTATGTCTTAAGTTTCGTCAACGTTGGGATCTACTGGAACAACCACCATCACCTGCTACAGGCAGTCAAACAAGTTAACGGTCGAACTCTCTGGGCAAATCTGCATTTGTTGTTTTGGTTGTCCCTAATTCCCTTTGCTACTGCCTGGATGGGAGAAAACCACTTTACTGCTTTACCAGTTGCCTTTTATGGCATAGTTCTATTGATGGCAGCGATCGCATACTTTATTTTGACCCGCACTTTAATTTCTCATCACGGTAAAGACTCAATGCTTGCCACTGCTGTTGGTCGAGATTTTAAGGGCAAGATATCGGTGTTGATTTATGCGGCTGCAATTCCCTTTGCCTTTGTAAAACCGTGGTTTGGCTGTGCATTGTATGTTCTGGTTGCAATTATGTGGCTTATCCCTGACCGCAGAATTGAAAGGACGCTTAAACCTTAGAGAGAAAAAAATACTACCAAACCAGTTTAAGGTTTGATAGCATTCAAAATCAAATATTCCGCCAGAAATTCTTACTGATAGACTTCAGACTAACTGTTTGGGTTTGAGATGAAAGCACTTCAGTATTCTGCCCAACAACCACAGCCTGGGATGGTAACAGTGAATTGAGCAGTTGAACTTGATGGTCAACATCTCCTACTGTTTGGTACACTCGATACGGGTCAATTTGCATTCCCAAAGGCGTAGGTACGACTTTTAAGTATTCGTTCAGAGTTTGAATATAACTGTTATTAAAATTGCGTTCAGTCACATAAGTACGTAGGCTATTAAGCAGTTGCAATGCCCTCCTAATATCCGCAACAGAACAACTAGAATCCATCTGCGGCTGGCTCTCTTGATAGCCTTTAGCTTTCTTTTCGGCTATGAGATTGTAATATTTAAAAATAGCTTGTTGTTGACTATTTAAGGAGTGAACTTTAGTTTGGGCATTGTAGCCGACTCGACCCCATTGCACTGTTAATTGGCTACCTTCAACCTTAGCTGACCAGAATTTGTTGCTGTTGTTAGCAGCATCAACATAAACTAAATATGTTTCCATGATTTTTAGCACCTAATTAATAAATAGGTGAATACTTTATCTGGGAATATTCACCTAAATGAACTATTGTTTTTGTAAATAAGGTAATGCTGACTTCATTACTTCTTGGTCTTGTTGTGTTCGACCCAAATCAGGTTTACTCGAATCATCATTAGCAACAATTTTTGCGGCTGAATTTGCCAAATCAGTGGGACAACCCCTATCTGTAAGTGCTTGAACAGTCGCATCATGTAACCCTCGATTTCTCATGAGATAATCCTTGATACTTTTAATGTTTTCAACGGTTGATTGCGGAGCGTTTGGTTAGCTATTGATTTACAAGCAACCGCGCATTGCCCCAGCGAATTTGATGCTGTAAAGCTTCTAAGATTGACTCGGATTCATCAACTGTTAACCCTTCAAGTTGGGCGCAAATATCGAACAAGTCTTGAGGAATACTATCGGGAAGAACTAACTCGCACAACGCATCTTCTAATGCAGATGACATTGGATATTCAGAAGCCGAATATTCCTGTTGCATCAGAACGTAGGTTGATAAAGTAATGCGAAGTAAAAGTTTTATTTCTCTGCCTAATTGCTCTAGATGTGAACCATATTTATCAACAAGCTGGTCAATTCGGTCGGTTTGTCCGTAGTAAGTTACAAGGTCAGTAGACATTTTTAATTTCCTTGATGAATAGTATTTCAAAAACCATCGAAAAGAAGCCAGAAGTCGAAAGTATTAATTGCTTAACTTCCGACTTCTGACCTATGAATTGGGACTTATTTATTAGTTCAGATTCCGAAATTTCGCAGTCCTCAATGATTTGGTGGTTTGATCCGCGATCGCCGTTGAAGCCGCCCTTGCAGTCTTCGACCAATCTCTCATTCGCTCAACCGCCGCCGCATCCTGAACAGCAAGCGGAGTAATCGTCTGCCGACAAGCCTCTAGATCATCCAGCGATACCTGTTGAGGTCTGCCTTCATCAAACGCCAAAAGTGCAGCTTCGGCAGCAAGCGTTTCCAATTCAGCACCGGAGAATTGGGCGGTGTTAGCAGCTACAGCTTCTAGATATTCATCCTCAATCGCAATCCCAAAGCGATGCAAATGAATGCTGAGGATTTGCGCTCGTTCAGGTTCAGTTGGTAGATCGACAAAGAAAGCCTCATCAAAACGTCCTTTCCTCTTAAACTCAGTTGGTAGTGCTGATGGGTCGTTGCAAGTAGCAACAATAAACACACCACTCTCGCACTCACTCATGAACGTCAGCAAAGTTCCGAGGATGCGTTGAGAAACGCCACTCGTATCGCCCTGTCCTGAAAGTGCCTTTTCGACCTCATCAATAAATAAGACGCACGGTGCGATCGCTTGGGCTGTTTTCAAAGCGCGTCTGACATTGCTTTCAGACTCACCTACCAGAGAACCAAGAAGTGATGCGATATCAAGCTGAAGTAGTGGTAGATTGAGAATGTTGGCAATATTCTTTGCCGAGTGAGATTTTCCTGTTCCGGGTGGGCCGGCCAGCAACACACCTTTAGGCTGAGGCAAATGCAGATTTCGCGCCTCTTGCGTAAACAACCGCCGCCGACGATTCAACCACTCACGCAATAAATCCAAACCACCAAAGGGAATTGTAGCTGGTTTGCCCAACTCAATACCCATCTGTGAGAGCAGCCGAGTTTTGTACTGCACAGCTAATGGTGTCACAGTGGCATCAATAGTAATACCATTGCCATTCAGTCGCTCTTTAACAGTTAAGCGTAAGAAGTCGCTGATTTCTTCGAGAGTCAGACCTAAAGCCGCTCGTGCAAGTGCTTCGGTTTCAGCCGCCGTTAACGATACTGTGAATTTAACTTTTTGCTCTTGCGCCGACTCGCCTAAATACTGCAAGTAAGAATCAAGATGTTCTTGGATTTGTTCAACGGTGGGCAGTGGCACTTCTGCAAACGGAATCAGCCTTACTAAAGATTCGTGCAGTTGGATGTTTTGACCGAGGAAGATGATGCGTTTATCGGTGGGTTTTAACCTGTGGTACAAGTTCTTAACCCGTGTGAGGATTTCCCAGGATAACTGCGGAGAATTCTTGCCGAGAAAGGGATGCACGTCACCCAGGATGAATACGCCATTACCTGTGAAGTTATTGATGTACTCGAAAATATATATTAGCGGGTCTGCTTGCGGAGGTTTTTTGTATTCCGGCACTGGCTTAAATACCAAACCGCCATCGTTAGCAATCTGGCATTGTTCCAGTCCGGACACTCCCAAATTCCAGAAGTAAGTCGGGCATTCGAGTTTCTCTTGTGCTTGAGATGTGAGCCACTGAATAATTGTCGCTTCT
This sequence comes from Nostoc sp. HK-01, assembly GCA_003990705.1. GTDB lineage: Bacteria > Cyanobacteriota > Cyanobacteriia > Cyanobacteriales > Nostocaceae > Nostoc_B. The sequence goes on along the minus strand of AP018319.1, from coordinate 443,965 downwards.
TCTGGGGCAAGGACTTCTAACGCCGCGATGGGGATTTGTGAATCGAGTGTTGCAAATAAGCTATTTAGGTTCATGTTCTTTTTGATACGGTAGAGGTGCGAGTTCTTTATGAGTGCTGGTTTGTTGGACAAGCACTTGATAACATTCGGCATCGCCGTCAAATACTTCTGCTATACCGTTGTTGTCCGGGTAGGCGATCGCCGTCACTATCGCATTAAGCAGCACACATAAGCCCTCCGTGTTCGCCTTGATGATTACGGGCTGTCGGGCTTTTTGTTGTGCGTAGATGTGGATGAAAGGGTATTCTTTTGATAAGTCCATAAACGCTTTATCTGGAGGGGAAACCATAAGCTGTTGTGGTTTCCCCGTTTTTGATTTACTGTCTTAGTCGTGTCTGGTGATTTGAAGTATTCCGCAGTTGTTGGGTTTGGGCTTCATCCTTAAAGGTGCGATCACTTACCATCCCCAAAGCCTCCTCTATTGGCTGCGTGGCTTCCAGACAACTCAAACCTTCAAAACCTTCCGCCTCAACTCGCACTTCACCAGTAGACTTGTCGAAATGTATTAATACTGAGCGTTCCATACTTATCTCCGTGCGTATTGTTTAGCTTCCTGATGTCCGGCAAAAGTCAGGCGTAGGGTTTGCACTTGTCCCGCAGTTTCTTCGGTTATGGTGCATTCGCCAAATCTCTCGCGTAATTCTTCAGCTTTAGCCAGTACCATCCGTTTGCCGTAAGCTGGCATTAACTGAGTGGCGTAGAATTTGCCTCCGAATTGCCTGATAATTTCGTACTCGTCCTGGATCATCTCGTACTCAGTCCCAGTCCATCTAAAACCCATGTCTGCACGGGCATGGAAGGTGTAGCCAGGGACTACAATCTCTGCACTCTGCCCCTGCGAATTACCGTAATAACCAGTCAAGGGCTGTGGCGTTTCATAAACTTTGGGTTGCAGTTTCAAGTCCTCTAGGGCTTGCACAAGACACTCACGATTGATTAGCTTTGTTTTGACTGTAGAAAAGTGTGACATAATTTATACACAAAATGAACATCATCAAGTGCAATGTGGTAAGAATAATCCACCACACTGCACCTTTTCTAACGGAACTTAAACGCACTAACAGTTGCAACCGTCAGCCCAACGTCAGAGCTTGCAAGCTGTTGCAGATTGCGCTGCTCATCCAGTAATTTAGAACGAATATCGTCCATCTTTTGTTGAAGTTGCGATCGCCCTTCACCACCCAGATTCTTATCAACAATTGCCGGATCATCCACAATCGAATTGAGATGCTCCATCATCGATTGCAAACTACCGCCAGCTTCAGGACTAGCATTCGCCAGCAAAACCTGTACCTTCTGGAGATGTTTCTGCATTTTTTGTTTGAAGCGTACTGGCTTTCGTCCGGGTTCCCAATCTGCTAGTTCTTCTAGTAATTGCGCGGCGAGTTGTTCACCTCCAGCTACAGCCGCTTCCTTAAGTCTTTGCTCTAAATTTTGGTCATACTGTTGAATGAACTGGGTGATTTGATTGAGGCATTCGGCTTGTTGTTGGTTCAACTGTTCCGACAATGCCGGGATGATCACAGGGCGACCGATAACTACCTGCAAACATTCTTCCAACTCGTCTAATGTCGGAAATGCTCTCAACAGATTAGCCTTAACTTCCGCTTGTCTATCTTGTGGCAGTTCCCAAGTATTCAACGAAATGAAGTTTTCGATTCGCTGCTGATAATCTTCCAAGCCTTGCTCGTACTCATCCTTAAGCTTGATGCGAAGACCCGGAGCGATCGCATCTCTAATGTTGAGCAATTGACTCCACACCAGGGGAGCCAAATCAATCGGGCAGATCCAATCACCATTGTCAGATGTCATCCATTCTTGTACGGACGCAATTTCCGAGCGTAGTTGGCTTGCAGCTTCATTTAAGGCTTTGAATACTTTGATACCACGCAAACCCACTTCAGAATTCGTCACTTTAATCAGGTCGGATTCTGTGCCAGTATCTTCAGATTTCAGCACATCTGCCCATTTTGGTGCGGCACTTATGGTGCTATTTTTAATTCTGATGCTAAAGCGAATACGGGTTTTATTTAGTTTGGAGAAATTGATTCTTTCAACAGTTGCATTTTGTAAGAATGTTTCATCTGCTGCAATTGCTTGTACCATTGTTCTGTACCTCAAATTTTCATCAGTAATCAGCGAAGCGTTTCATCGGACAACTAAACAACAACCCAGTAAATACCTTCTTTACGAACCATCAGACATTGCCGATTGATTCTGGTTGTTCCTAAAGTTTGACTATTTTTGAGTTGTTGAATATTTCGGATAGCTCGATAAACTATCTTTTTGGAATCACCCCTGGTAACTTTCACGGGATGCTTAATCAGTCGTGGTTTATATTTCGACATCACAGTAACCCCATCTGCACTACAAATTGCTCTTTTGGAGGCTGATAAACTATTCCTTCAACCTCCTGACATTTAATCCCCAACTTCGTAAAATTCAAAGAAATTTCAGATGACTTCCGTTGGTTTGGTAGTGGTGCAAATATATACTTGCTATTCTTGCCACTGCCCTCTGTTCGCACGTATCTGTATTGCACACAATCAATCAGATAAATTTTGGAAGTGTTGAGAGTTTTCGGGTCAAAAACAGGATTTAGTTTCATGATTGCTTCTCCAATTCGAGATAATACCCAGTACCAGTATTCTTAACCTTGGCTATATCCCTGGTTATCAAATCTTGAATCACAGTCTGGCTAAAAGTTAGTTCTGATAATCTAGCTCGTCCGCCTCTATTCTTGAGAAACAGCAGACAGGCATTGGAATTATCAGCAGACTTAAAAGTGCTGGTTTTGGTTGTCATATTTTTGATGTTTGAAGTTGTTTGAAGTAGAAATTCAGGAGTTATGAGATTAAGAACTCCCGAATTTGGAGATTAGCTGTAAACGTTGGAGATGTGCAAAGCAACATCAAGCAGCAGAACGTCTAGAGATATTCTTGGCTTTTGGTACAGCAATTTTAGGTTGAACTTCACCAAATGGGGTGTTAATCTGTAGCGGCGTTTTCAATTGTTCCTGAAGAATAGCAAGTTGATTGAGATGTTCATCAATTTCAGCTAGAATTTCCTCTTCAGATTCTTGGGGTGAAAGCTGTTGAATTTCGGATTCTGGTAGATAAACAATATCTTTGCTATTTTTGTCCGGTAACAAACCATATTGCCATCCTCCACCACTTTCTTTTGCAATCAAACTGTCACTCGGAACAAATTCAATCCCTACAACTATTCCCTGCTTTGTGCGTTGACCAAACGTAAACCTTGGATATCCCCAGCCGCGCGGAATTGTAATTGTGACTTGCATACAATCTATCCTTTTGATTATTTTTTGATTTTTCTAGTTCAATAACCAAAGCGGTTTCATCTTTGATTAGTGAGTAATTACTTTTCGATTAAGCCTTGGCGTAGCAATACTATTTGTGCGAAAATCTTGGAGTTGAATCGATTTTATTTTCTTAAGCGATCGCTCGTTGAATAAGCAGGCGATTGCTTGAGTTTTTAGAACAACTTTGTGGTTGGCTGCTGCCTTGGCGTAATTTTTCGACAATAAAAAAGCGGTCTGCTGTTAACAAACCGCCTTGGAACTTGATAAGTTGTATCGAAAACTGGAAATTTCTTTTACCGTGTAAATCTTGCTAATAGTTCTTCACGAGATAGTGATGATAATTGCAACAAAACACTAGCAAACTCTTCTGATGGTAACTGTAGTAAACTATCAACTACTTGTGACAGTCCCTCATCAACAGAACCAAATCGAACTTTGAGCAAATTTTCTACCACTTGGCGTTGTCCTTGTTGTACGCCTTCTTGTATACCTTGCTGTTTAGTAGTTTCTTCCCATTGTTGATAAGCTTGCGACAAGTTCATGATTAACTCCCGATCATCTTCTGTTAACTCGTTTTGCTGTTGAACTACAACAATCCGCCAGTTGGTAATTAGCTTTAAGGTGTTTTGTCTTAATGTGTTATTTTCTGGTAGTGCCAATAATTCAGATACAGCTTGGCGTTGTGTTTCTCCCCTACCTAAAATCCTCAGCCATAATGTTTCTGATGTTACTGGTAGCTGATTAACTGCTATCAACGCCCCTCTAAAGCACTTTTGGAAGAAGTAAACCCCACTAGGCCAATTTTCTAAATCTAGTTTAACCTCTAAATCTATCCATAAAGCGTGATTAGCACTGGGCGATATAATCCACAATTGCGGTAAGCTGTTTTCTGGCAGATTCCGCCTCTGCCTTTTCGCTTGGCGTTGTGATGCGGCGATGACAGCAAATAACTTAAGAAAACAATTGCGGATATCTGTTCGAGTAGGTTGGGTGCTAAAAGGCTCGAATAAAGTGGTATTGGTTAAAGCAATTTTCCCCAGTAATCCCAAATTTGGGTCTTGAGAAGAAATTTCTGGGGTGAAAAGTACATTTACAAACCTTGCTTCATCCCGTACTTGAGTGTTAACTTTTACCCTTCCCAATGGAGACAGCAATTCCTCCAAAAAATCTTTTGCAAACTGATCGTGAGGTTTAGTAGTCATATCAAAAATCAGAATTTAGTAATAATTGAGCATGATTTATTAGGGCAAATAAACTGGGCTATTTGTTTCGGCACAGATGTAAATCTTTAGCGAAACCAGCATTGTAAGTAAGTAATATCGAATATAGCTAACCATTACCAACAGTTTGAGCTAATAAAGTGTTGTTTAGCAAATATTCAAGCTCAATAACCAGATCGTGAAGATTGCTGGTTTTAAAATTAATTGTGTAAGAGATTCTTAAGAAATACTAAAGATAAATTGCATAATATTTTCTGATTGTTAAGTTTAATAAGTTTCAAAAAAGCTTCTAGAGATATGTTAGTTGAGCAGCCCCATCTAAAAAAGTCATAGCTATAATCAGTATCTAGGAGAAGAAAAACTAGATGCACTATCAAGGGGTGTGATTGCTAATAGCAATCACATATTTTTATTTGGCAGAAAGTGGCATCAAGGAGTAGAGAGAAACAACTTTTCTACATTAAATTCTTAGGAAATTTAAAAGCAGAGCAATTATTAAATGAAGTTGAAGTTATCAGACAGCTTCAACTCAAAAAGCTTGCCAAAAACACAACGCACTAAATAAGGGTTTTTCTACCAATTATCTATAACTATGACATTTCATCAGTTAAGAACAGGAGAGTTTTTTTGTTTTTCTGGGATGACAACAGCCAAAGTTTATCGAAAAGTAAATGCTTATTATTGTAGCCAGAACGGGTTTTTACAAAAGATTCGCCCACATACAAGTATTAAACGCGTAACTTCATCAGAAGTCAAAGAATATCTAGCTAAAAAGCAAAGTTTTTAGTAAATGGCTAGTAGCTCGATGAGTTAAGCCATCTGATGACAATTTGAGTTAGGCAACAATTGCTCTTTTGAGGCGACTAAGTTTAATAAACAAACCCTAGTTTTTTCTAGCTCACTGTTGCATATCCTCTAGCTGGGTAAAGGATGTCGTTGTAAATTGAGAATTAATCAATACTCATTATCTTAGTGCGATCGCTTTGTTACTGACGCGATCGCATTTTACTAAGGTCAGAATTTAGCTATAAACTTCCAGCTATTCAAGCTGTCTCTAATTCTGTAAACCATGCTGATGGCTAGAAATAATCGTGTAAACTAATGTGTACTGTTTCAGTAGTTGAAGTCGTTTTTATGACATTTAGAGAACTTCAAACAGGCGATTATTTCCGTATTTTGGGCATAACCACCTAGGGTGTTGATTTTGTTGGAGAAACCCTCAAAATTTATCATGCAATTTCTGTGTCGCCAGTTGAGACAGAAAACAAAATTCTTCTTTTCGAGAGCATGGATTGACCAAAAACTTGAGCCGCCCAGTCTTCAACATCTAAAAAACGGACTGTTTCTAATGCTTCTTTCACAAGAGTAGTTGTTAAATTCATAGTTGATAAACAAATACTCAAAAACATTTGACCTATTTGTTTAAAAGGAGAACGAGAAGAAAATTGCTTGTATTTTCCAAATAGCGATTCCAAGACATCCGTTGTAGCTAATAATGTTTGTCCTGGTTGAATAAAAGAAAGTTCCTGTGTTAAATAGCTCAGAATTTTTTGTGCAAACTCTTCTGAATAATTCACAAGCGTTGTTAAGTGTTGTTGTATTATGCTGAAAGTTTCTTGATTTAGCCCACACAATTTAATTTGAGTTTCTACAAAGCGTGTTATTTGAACCATTTGCTTCCAATTTATTAGTGAGTCTTGGTAAGCAGCCAACCATGTAAATTTCTCTTTCAATTTACTATATAAAATATCTGGTTCTGTATTTGGTACTAAATCTCTTAAAATATCTAATGGTGAATTTAGCAGATATAAAGCCCAATTTACGAGTTTTTCTAAGTTAAAGTAACGGCATTGTGAGCGTTGAGAGGGCGGAGATAAGAAAGATAGTTCAGTTTGTTGCAGTTGTTTTCGACATTGACTACATTGCTGTATAAAAGACTGGTATTTATCCGACCTATGTAATTCATGCTTGAGTAATAAAGCCATTGCATGAGTTACATCATAGGTATAAATTACATCAGGATGATTTTGTTGATATAGTTTAATTCCTTTTTGAATATCACTTCCGTGGTCAGCAATTATTTGTCGAGGACAACCACATTTGAGGCTAACTTCCGTCAATTTCTCTTGGATGAGTTCACCTCTGGTTGAATGCATAATTTCTAATGCCAGAATTTGAACATCCTGATGCTGTAATCCTCTTCTTAGCGGCAAGATTTCTTCTTCTAGCTTTTGTTGTGAAACTCCTAAAATTACCAGTCCTTTTTCAGTTCCTAATTCTACAGTTAAATCAACAATAAAAATCCAGTCATCTCTTATTTCTTTCTTTCTGGTTAGTTCAAAAAAACCAATTCTCCCTAACCATTTCCTAATACTACTAAAGCTGGGAGTCTCCTGTGTAAACAATTCTTTGTACAAATCAAAGGTCTTCTCGACTCCTCTATAACTATTGCCACACTCTATAACCTGTTGCACTGAAATCTGAATAGTTTCGACTGAATAATGATGCCCCTTGGCGACTAATTCTTCTTTTGAGTCAATCTCTTTTTTTTTCCTGGACTGTTTCTATGTTTGCTTTTTGTAGTTTTTCTTCAGCAATTTTGGCTCGATTCTTCCAATAATCTCTTGATGCGGATAAATCTCTCACTTTTATTTCTAATGCTCTCAGTTTTTTTTGCTTTTCCAAGGCTCTCTGTTTCCAATTGTCTCGACCCTTGTGAAATAGCCTTGCCAACCGACTACTTGGGCTTTTAAACTCTTGCATTGACTTTGAGTTCGTTACATAGTTCTTGCATGAGAAGCTACCATCATCAAGCTCTCAAAGTCAACACCCTAATAACCACCCCTTACGTCTATAGAAAAACCAGCGATGACTATTGCAGCTTGAACGATACTTTGCAGCCGATTCGTTCTCATACGATGGTGAAAAAGCTTACTGGGGCTGAACTTATTGAATACTTAGCACAACAGACGACTGCTGCTGAACGTAAGCCCAAACCAGTAGTTAGGTTAAAATCCCGCCCTGTACCCAGCCGAGAAAAAGTAGGGATCTCAAAGTATGGCATCATCAGTTAGTTAGTAATTTCGTTTTTTGGGCAAGTACTTCTTTCAGTACCTGCCCTTTCTACACGAAAATCCTTGTTTGGGCTACTGGAACTGAGCCAACATCCCCACATCTGGCTACCATTGCCAAACACAAATCAGCCGACTTCACCCCAACAACCCCCGGCTGAATCTCCCTAGCCAATCCATTGATGAGCGATTGATAGTCGGGGTGATTGTCGTTAATTTCTAGCTCTACCAAGTTTGGGGTTTGTGATGTGATTGTTGCCCACAGGGGAAGATTTAGAGAAACATCTTTCAAGTAGAATTTCAAATTTGCACCTCCGGGTTGGCTTTGACAAATGTTTTGACCAAAAAACATTAATATATCTAAAGGCAGATGTCAGATTTATAACTCTCTCTTATCCTTCAACTAATTGAAATATTCATTAGGAACAGCTAACAAGTATTAGGTGTTCTTTTTTATTGTCTAGGTGAAAAACCCTGGAAAAATCGGATTAGCAGCAGCATTAGGAAGGAAGCAGAAAACACTAGACACAGCACATCACCATCAAGTAAGCTGTTAGATGAACTGCTAAAGCTCCTTAGCCATTCACACTCTTTGGTAGTAGTTAACCCAACTCAGATTTATTAACAAGTAGGCAACTATCCCTGATTACGAGTGCTAAAGTCTGCCATTTACTAAATCTGAGCCTTCCCTAAGCCGCAGCCCCCAAACGCGTTTTCTCTGCTTTTCTGATGACACCAGCCGCTTGCATGAACTCATCTAATGCGATCGCCGCAGTTAAAGGCTCCTGATGCCGAATGTTGTCTACAGCGTTTGACCAGTGAGTTAAATGCTCGAAAAGCAGACCCAGCATTGAATCGCCTTTGTAGGCTTGATAAACCCTTAGACATTCGCCCCTGCAATAGACCAGTCTGTACCCAGAGATATTAGATATCTCTGCATTTAGGTCTATTGGGGGTAGAAGAACGCGGTGTTGTGAACCAACAGGTAGATAAGTTGAATCGATAATTGTTAATTGTGGCATGATTGATGATTCCACTTTCAGTATTTGAGGCGATGTCTTCTCTTTCAGAGACGCTACCGCGAACGACAAGCCGCAAAGCGTCTACTCCTGTAGAGTCGGCAATCGCCTTTTCATCTCAAATAAATTGCTACTTCTACCTAAATGTAAAAGTAGTTTTAGTCCCAAAGTTAGAACTTATCAGGCAAAAGAATACTTTGATCACCAAGCATAGATTGAATAATTGGGAGTATGTCAATGCGCTTCCATTTTGAACCGATGAATGTGACTAATGCCGAAAAACTGACAAACTGGCATTACGAGCCACCGTACCAAATGTATAACAGCACATCTGACCCGACAGTAATCGAGTATTTTGTAGATCCTCAAAACGCTTACTACAGCATTCTTGACAATGGTGAATTGGTAGCTTATTGCTGCTTTGGCAAAGAAGCCCAAGTGCCATTCGGCGATTATCAAAGAGAAGCACTCGATATTGGTTTAGGAGTACGCCCAGACTTAACAGGGCAGGGAAAAGGACAGATGTATATTACAGATGTCCTGGAATTTGCACGTTTAACTTTCAACCCCCAATTTTTACGGATTACAGTCGCAGCATTTAATCAACGTGCGCTCCGAGCATGGCAAAAAACTGGATTTGTCAGAGTACAATTATTTCTTGCACAAAATACTCAACAGCCATTTATTGTGCTGGTAAGCCATTTTTGAACAAGTGGAACCTTGTGTCCTGATTTGTGGCATCATAAAACATCTTGATAACAGTATAGGGGAGGCGATTGCTTGTGGAGCCTGCAATCGCCCTTTTTCTTGACTACGCCGCCACCAACTCCGGCACTGGCTCATACTCCGCCAACATCAGCCATTCTTCAGGCGTGATGAGATCAAACGGCTTATCCATAAGACTCTCGAAGAACACTGGCTGTACCCCAGATAATGCCACCACTGTATTTCTAGCTGAAGCAACATTCTGTCGATGGTTTGCAAAAGCTCTGGTGTACCACACCTGACCATCTGTGCAGCCGACTTGACCCAGCTTTTGTCCGTCACGGTAAATACTGTCGTCGTCTGATAGTTCCAAGCCAAAAATCTCACAGTAACGGGCAACTTCGCACATGATTTCATTCCCCGTTGTAGCGGAAGAGGTAGGGGTGCAGGGTGCAGGGCGCAGAGGGGCAAGATTCTCTCCCATGCTCCCCGCTCCCTGCTCCTTGTCCTCTTCCTGTACTGGCAAAGTGCCTTTTTTGTAGTACCAGCAAATATCGTCAAAAGACTTCTGCCACCAAGCACGACGGAATACTTCTTGGTTGTTGATTTCAACTACCCAAGGTTGCGTTAGATCATTGTGATCATAAGTGATTCGGGCGATTAGCTTTTGTCCGTCGTAAATCTCGTGGTTGTAGAAGTCGATTTCGACTGACCGCAGTTGCTCTATTGTTGTTGTTTGTGGCATGATAGTAATTCCTTTGATGGATAGAAAGGCGATCGCAGACTTTTCCAGGGACAGCGATCGCCTTTTGATTTTGGATATGAATTACGTTGTGGATTTCCACAACGCACTCACTAGTTTTTAGCGAAGCGTTAAATACGAATTGTTTTGACTCGACCAAGCCGATAATCTCTCTCAACCGAGGCACTAGCAGAAGCTTTCCAGTAAGCCTCTAGAGAATTAGAGGTTTTGGCTTGGGCAACTACTATGCGGTCTTGAAGATTTCTAATTTCCTCAATGAGTGTGCGCCTTTCAGCCCACAGTTCGCATCGCTCTATCTCTTCTGGGGTTAGCTCTAATTGGGCTAATTCTGCATCATCAATATCAATAAAATCGAAGTCCATTCCTGTTAACCTCTTGCTGAATTTTTTTTGCAGAGCGTCTACACACTCATCGAAAATCAGCGAAGCGTTGTAAAAACCGAGAAGTGCGATCGCTCATCACAAGGACGGCAACCGCACTTCGTTTCTCTCGGAACTTTGGCGAAGTTTTACACATTACTCCGCGTCAGTGACCGGAGCTTGCAACAGCAGCATATCTATTGATCTGGCGCAGTCTCACAACAAGAGCGTTGAAAGCTTATGTAGTGCTGCTGTGACAATCTTTTATTCACCAATGATTTACATCGGTGCAATCGCTCTCCCCTCCTGTATCCATCCTCTTCTCTGGGTTTACCAGTGCATCAAGTACCCTTCCAGGTGGTTGATTGATTGTCTATTTCATGGTTCTGAATGCTGATGCAAACTCTTTCGCGTTCGGGTGCTGGCAGTTTGCTGTTTCCTTGCCCTTACAATTTCATAGTAAAGTCACACTTGTCTTTTGTCAAGGGTTACTTGTTCTGCTCTATAATTTTAGGAGAACCAAAAAGGGACTGAACATCATTACCTAATGCAGCACATATATAACGTAATAGTATAAAAGAGACTGTTTTAGAGGCTTTTTCGCCAAAAGGACGTTCTAACATTTGAATATATTGTTTAGTTACTCGATACCCATATTTTTCGCTTACTTCATCTGCTAGGCGTTGCATAGGAACCTTGCCACGCATTTCTCTTAATCGTTCTCCATACGTGGCATTCCAATTTACACTAGCAACTATATTTAGCTCCAACATAATCAATTCTCGACAAGTTTCACTTGACTCCACCATATTGTAAATGTTATAGTCTGACTTGTCTACGTTAAAACAAAAGCGATCGCTAAAAGGAGCAATGCAATCGCTTTGCGGAAATTATTTACAACTGCATGAGTTATTCATAACGCCGACATACTTTTGACAGAGCAAAGAACCCCATTTACTTCTTCATTTTGAGTAAACTGGCAGCTACTTCATACCTGAAACAAGATTATTGCGTCTATTGCTGTGTTTAAAAGCACTTATAAGGGAGATTGTTAGAAATCAAAACCTATTAAATCAAATAGAGGTTTAGATGACTACCACAACACTATTAATACCAGCGACTACAGTTACTCCAATCGAACCCATCACTCGACATCCTCTCAACTTTTACGAGTCTCCTTCGTGGTTCACTACAGAACTACTGCGTCAGGTAAAATTATCTGGGACTATTGGCGAACCGTGTGTAGGGATGGGCGCGATATCTTCTCTATTAGAAGCATGGCCGCACACAAAATCTATTTGGACTAACGACATTGACCCCAATAAACAGGCTCACTTTCACTTAGATGCTACCGATGCCCAATCTTGGCAAGTATTCCCTGATTGCGATTGGGTTTGTACTAATCCGCCATACGCGCAAGATGCTGCACCGATTATCAAAAATGCTTATACCAAAGCACGTATAGGAGTTGCCGCATTTCTATTGACCAGTTTCTTGGAACCTTGTGATGATCGGGCCGATTTTTTAGAACAGCATTCGCCTTCACTGGTTTTAATTCTGCCCCGCTTTTGCTTTAGGAGAGACAAACGGGGTACTCGCTGGGCTACCGACAACATCACTATTTCCTGCTTTGTTTGGGATAAATGCACTACAGGGCAAACCATTATCGTCCGTCCTAAATCTAAAATCCTTGGTTTTTACAAAAACCCTGAACAAGCTATTACTCCTCAACAAGCTTTGAGTATCGTTAGTGCGATCGCTCAAGATTACTAAGCATTTATTACTAGTCAATAAATTTTAGTTGCAGAAGTTTAACCTACCTGACGGCATAGTTGCAATGCCGCGACAGTTCCATGCGTCAAAAATTCGGAGGAGCTATGGACGCGATTACATTTCAAACCAAGGACGAGTTAGGATTTTGTACCCGTCAAAGTGATGGGGTTAGCGGAATGACAATCAGAGCTTTGTCCAATTTCTGTGGACTGGCTGAAGGTTCTAGTTCTGCCATTTCTAATTTACTAACACAAATTGAGGATTCCGAGCCGGAAACGAATACTCTTCCAGAAACGCTAAAACCATTTGCTGGTCAACGTTTGAGACTGGAAACGAACGACTCTCACGGGAGCTTGTACGTAATTGACGAACTTTGCCACGCGATTCTCGAATACTACGCTGTAGACGCACGTAAATACAAAGGTAAGCAAATCGCCGTCAACAATTACCGCATGGTTGCCAGGGCAGGGCTGCGGGTATTCATCTGGTCGCAAACGGGTTACTCTCCGCAGACCCTCAGCAATGAACAGTTGGCACTGCTCCAAGCTATTCCGGCGATGCAACAGGCGATCGCCCAACTCCAAGCCCAAATCCAAAACCTACTGCCCCCATCAGCCGATTTCATACCCCCCGGCTGGGATGCCGAAGTCTGGCGATCGCTTCCTTCACAAGACAAACGCCACTTTAGGTTCTTGTACCGCCGTCGCAACTTCCGACCATCCCAAGAGAATCAACCATTAGCCCTCCCTGCGGCCACTGTTGAGCAGTTGAAGGAACGGCAACGGGCTGAGGTTGAGCGATTGGTTGGTGAAGTGTCACCCGAAGAGAAACAGCAGTTTCAAGCAGCGAAGCTCCAAAAGCTCAGAGAGTTTTGGTCGCAAGCATCAGTTGAAGAACAAAAGGATATGCCATTTTAGACAGTGGGTAAAAGTATGAGCAAACTCCTAATTGATGGTCAGCACGCACTATATTCTCCCGCACTTGCATCTCAAATCGGACGTAGTGCGGCCACTGTTTTACAGCAAGCCCATTACTGGATGAGTATCAAAGGCGGTAAAACAATTGATGGCGTGAAATGGTTTTGGAAAACCTATCCACAATGGGCAGCAGAATTGTCTTTGTCTGTTAGCACCGTCAGACGAGCGATCGCACTCCTGAAATCACTGGGGTTAATAGCGATAGAAAAACTGTCTGCCAAGACTTACTATCAAGCGAATTGGTACAGCGTTAACACAATCGCTGTCCAATTATTCCTCGATGAACATATCGATATGTCTATAATGCCAGCATCCATGTGTTCACAACAAGCAGATGATATCAAAGAGTTCACCCCTAAAGAGTTCTCTTCACAACAACACGCTGCTGCTGAGGAAGAAAAAGGTGAACTGGAAGAAAGCCAAATCTCGGACAGCGAACCCGAATCAGTTTGTTTAACCCAAGAACCAGAGCAATCCCAGACTTCTCGCTTCGTTGATGAGCAAGAACAGGATGACTCAACTAACGAGGAAGACCATCATGAGGACGAACTTTCCGGGGCGGCGACTGAAGCTGATTTTAATGTGTCTAAGCAAGAAATTGCGGAGGTTTGTAACGAGTTAAGGCGGTTGCGGATTAATCCTCAGCCTTGCTTGGGGGTGATCAAAAAGCATTGGGATAATGTGCAAGGTGCGATCGCTAGGGTGAAGGATGCGTAGACGCTTTGCGGCTTGTCGTAGACATCGCTGAAGGCTGGTGTGATAATCCCACTGGCCTGTTTATTAATTCCTGCAAGAGTGGGGCTAAGGGCAAGAATACTGTCACTGCTGATGTGGGTGCTTGGTTTGAGTGGGCGAGGAAGCAGAGGATCGTGCTGGCGATGTCGGGTAACGTGGTTTATACAGTTGATGGGGAGGCTGTTGAGTTGGCGGAGATGATGCGGCGGTTTCCGGGTTAAGGGGTAATATAACAGACTTTTATAGCTACATTCAACAGATTGTAGATGGCAAAATCGTTGAAACTTGGTCAAACAAAGATAATTGCCCAGGCGAAACGTTACCACGTCCAAAGCGGTGATAGTAAAGGTGACAGCCACTACATAGGCAAACTAAGTTATCGAGACGATTATCAGTTGGGTCGCAATTCCAATGATGTACCTGCAAGGTGTAGGCTTTGCGTTGAGATAGGGATAAATGAGGTGCTTTTTCATCGGGGCGTAAGCATAAGCGATCACAGCGAGTACAACGCCAATTAGAAGCAGCCTTAAGTGCTGTGGCGATTTGTTTCCAATTAGCTGGATAGGCATCCTGACTCATAACAGTATTTTTTGCTGCTGATGAGGCTAATAAATTGTTTGTTAACCACAAAAGCTTACCGCAAAATTAACTTAATTCAAAAGATGATAGAGTTTAGAGCGATCTCTTGAAGATGACTGGGCAATAGAATGGATTACTCAACCGCAATCCAAACACTCAAAAACTCAGATTCTATCTTGGCAAATGTTATCGAAGCAGTAGGAGATTGCCAACTCTATCAAGTGCAACAAACACAAGACTTGCTGTTTTCGCTCTCAAGGTCAATCCTTTACCAACAATTATCTGGTAAAGCAGCAGCCGCCATTCACAGTAGATTTTTGCTGCTTTATCCGCAAAATCTACCAACAGCTTTAGGTATCCTGAATACCCCAGATGAAGTTTTGCGTACTGCTGGGATTTCACGTCCTAAGATTGTGTATCTAAAAGATTTAGCTCAAAAAGTCACAGATGGATTACCGACTGTGGAACAATTGCAGACGATGAATGATGAGGAAATAATCAAAGCCTTAATACCAATCAAGGGTATTGGGCGTTGGACAGTTCAGATGTTATTAATGTTTCGCTTACATCGGCTGGATGTTCTGCCTGTAGATGATTTAGGTATTCGTGCCGCCATTCGCAACCTGTATGGTTTAGCCCAACTCCCTAATAAAAAAACTGTCGAGGATTTAGGGCAGAAATGGGAACCTTACCGTTCCTTGGCCTGTTGGTATTTATGGCGCAGCCTGGAAGTAAAAACAAGTTTGAGTAACTAGAGTTAAAATTATGCTCATAACAATTACTGAAAATTCTATGACAGACATAAGCGGTAATTGGTTAGGCACATATTGGCAAGATGAAATACCAACACGATTTGAAGCCGCGTTTGTGCAGAGCGGAAATGCTTTGACAGGTTCTATCCTAGATGATAGCTATTTAGGAGAAGCAACCGTTAATGGTGATGTAATCGGGCGTAGTCTCAGCTTTACGAAGTGCTATTTAGTAACCTCAAATGCACCAGTTACTTATACAGGCACAATCTCACAAAAAGAGGATTATATGCAGGGTAAGTGGAACATTGGTTTACATTATTCTGGTTCGTGGGAAGCGCGACGAAGTGGCGATAATTTGATTGTAGATTTACAAACTCGTTTGGCGAAAGAAACTTTGTTAACTACTTCAAAAAATTTGTAACTGAAATAAGGAAAAAGTAGATACAGCATGGTGTTGGGAGTGGGAAAGACGGCTCAAATATACTAGTAATTAAGCGTTCACACTGGGAATACCAGGGCTTCATTTGCTGACCCAAAAATGCTAAGACGCTACATCTAACTCCTCAGTTTCTGGCTTCTGCTGTTGGCTGGCAGCATCTAATTCCTGGATAAAAGCATCAATGGCTTTGGCAGCAGACTGCTTGCCTGCTTTCATTTTAGAGAGAAGATTGGAACGTATTGCTTCATAATCTGGCTTTGATTGCTGCACTACAGCAACAGGCTCTTGTGTTTGGCTATCAACTTCGCCTGGACGCTGCGTGATTAAATCCTGAATTTGGGCTACTGCCGAAGCCAGTTCCTGCCTGAAAATTTGTTTTATGTCTTCATCATCAGATAATGTCTGCCCAGCTTTTGACTGACCCAGAATACCTTTGAGTAGTCTGGTCGCTGTTTGATTGAGCGACTCATTTTCTGAAAGTTGCATTGCTGAAAGTACTTTAACTTCAGCCTCACTTAACTGAATTGATATTGAAACTTTAGACATACTCTTAACTGGGGTAAGTATATTTAAATAATGGATTTTTGCTGGTTAACATCTGTATACAGCCTCTATCAGAGTACTTTGTCGGGTGTATACAGTCCGGATAATCAAATTATTAACTAATCTAATGAGAAAAACTTCCCACTATCAACAGATATTATTACAGATGATTGAATTTAGTCTTTAATCACCCGAATCATCAACATCTCTATCTTTACTGACGAAAAAGCGATCGCACTTTAGCAATTCTTCCTAATTTCTAGATGTTTTGCAATTCTTATCATTAGCCTAACTTTTCCGCACTCATTCCACAACTTTTCCACAGGTGTTAAGAATGTTTTCCACAAAGACTCTACAGACTCATAGCCTTTGGTTGCATCGCTGGGGATTTTATTTGATAGCTCCTGGAAAACTTAAACACTGAGTTTTTATTAAGCAAAGTAACGAAAATCTATCTTCAACTCTGATGCTGCCGTAAATCTTGATTCTTTCTGTACTTCTACTTAATATTTCGTAGCATTGACAAACCTACCCCCTCTGGCCGCACAATAATTCGACTAGCTTCTATAGTTCTGTAAGCTACAAAGACTAACTGTATAAACCTGCTTCAGTAGTGGCAGCATATTTGCTTTTAGCTGCCTCATTTAAAGCTAGTTGCCCTGACTGATTTACTAGAAGCCTTTACCCTATGAACGCAACCGTTAGCATCTTCACAGAGATTCCCGAAACTTTACATGAGTGTCTCAAAGACTACTTACAACAGCACCCTGAATGGGATGAGAACCGGGTATTGACCGCTGCTGTCTCACTGTTTCTGCTACAGAATGCTGACGGCGACCGCCGAGTGGCGCAAGTTTATCTAGAGACTTTGTTCCGTCGTCATTAAATCACTACGTTTGCCGCTCACGCTTGTTAAGCCTACCTGAATATATTAATACTCCATTTGTGGGCAAATGGGCTGTTATTCTTCATCCTCATCATCCCACTCATTGTCATCATCCCAACTCGGATATTGTTCAGGTGCCTTCCCATGAAAGGATAAAATTGTTGGTTCTTTAATTTCTATATTATCTGGCTCAATACTTTCTAATTGCACTTTAAATCGCCAATTATCCCCATAATCAAACAAGTAATCTATTGTGTGACCAACTTTTAAAGATAAAGACAAATCTTCAATTAAAAATTCATCACTAAAAGGCTGCTCCTCCGTTGCCGGATGATTTACTGTAACTGTATAACCATATCGACTTTTGTAAGAGAATTCATGCAAATGATCGTCATCAAAGTTTACAGATTCTAAAATTATACTGCTTAAATCATAGAGGCTGTAATCATGAGGAATAGCAATCCGCCGCCAAATTTTACCTAAAGTAACTTTAAAAACGTAAATTCCTGGTTGTGTTTCTACTTGAGAAACCGCAAGATTCTTCTGCCATTCAGGAAAGAAAACTTGTAATTGAGACTGCCAAATCCCAAGCGGATTTTCTTCATCCTGCAAGTCCTCTTGTGCATTTTCTGAAATTAAGGATTCAAAAGCAATCTTTTGAATTAAATTAGGTAAAGCATTTCCCCAAGGAGTTCTTTTGATTTTAGTAAACTGCCAACCTTGACCTTTTTTTGATTTGCCATTTTGAATTTCTATAATTCCAAACATCGACAGTAATGCAATGTGGTGAAGTCCTAGGGTATAGCTTAACCATTTTTGTTGTTCTGGCTTGATAACCAAATTTTTACTTGAGTCCAGGATATGCAAAAACGTTAAGCATTTGTGAAATCCAGTATTTTGTTCTCTACTACCTAAGATTTCTTCATTTCCCCAAATCCACCAAGTTTCTAAAAGATTAAAATAACGTTCTGTGGGATTTAAATTGTTCCAAGAGTCAACCACTTTAGGTTCTAGGTAGATAAAGAATTTTTTGCCCTGAGGTTCAACATAAGATATAGCAGAAGCTCTCAACAATAAATACAAACCATGAAGATGAGGATAAGCTTTTTGTTGGGGACGGTTAAGCTCAACTTGAATTGGATCTGTTAAACGACTATTGAGTTCGGCCAAACATTTTATCGGCAAGAAGTTTTGGGTTTTGCTAACCTCAATTCCTTTTGTACCAATGAAATCCAATAACATTTGGAAATCTTTGAGGATTGTTCCTGGGCCATTTTCCGAAATTTGTTGTTCATGTAACAATTGTAACTGTGATTCGGAAACTGTATATATTTCTTCTGACTCTGTAGGGTCAAACATGATCTCAATGCAAGTGAGTTATCTTAAATAATGCTATTGCGAAATGTCCATCTTAAATAGAACGCTCTATCTTGCTATTCCATAATTCAAACTATACAGAAAATGCTCAATAGATGGCTGCACTAAAAGAATTAGCTCACCAAAATATCAACAACTGCTATCCAAGATCAACGAAGCTGTAGTTAGGATATTCTAGATCAGCCTTAATACGCCGATTACTGATTCCCAATAGCTCCTTCATCAGTCCCCTTAAGAGCCTTTCGAGCCAGCTTCACGTAAGTTTTCACCGTTTCCGATTTCATCTCCAAATCAAGCGCGATCGCCCCTAAAGAATCCCCATGCTCTCGACGGGCCAAAACAGTCGCCCAGGTCACAGCAATCCTATCGGTGCGATCGCCACCCTTGCGTTTGCGTTGGTCAGTAAATATCGTTGTCAATTCTTCAATCCTTTGCGCCAACGTATCTGCAAGTAACTGCTCGGCTACAGTTGCCTTTTGCTCTGATAGCCAACCAGAGCGAGTTTGTCCCAATCCAAAGGTTGTCTTGTGTCCTGTTCCACAGTACGGCGCAAGCTTGAGCAAAGTATAGAATAGCTGGGTAAATTCGGTATTTGCCAAAGCTGCCCTGCTCAAACCCAAAGATATTGCTCCCGTAAATCCAGTGACCGACCCTTGTTTGCCTGCTGCCACTTTTGTTGATTCCAAACGGTGCTGATGGATGATAACGCTTTCATCAATCCACTTCATCAATCCACTCTATAAAAGCCTCTTGTTCTACTGACTGCTGCGAAAAGTCGTTCCACCGCCGTAGGTAACTGTGGAATAAATTCTCTGGGACTGGCAGTGGAAAGTGATGGCCTTTGCGCCGAAAGCTGGTTGGTGAAACGAAACTGAGGTCTACTACAGATTGTTCAATGGGCGATCGCAGCAATTGGGCATAAGTCGTGGGAGCATGAGCTATACTCACCTGCTTTATTTGTAACGATGCTCCTCTCAAATCGATAACTTTTGGTAAGTTAGCTAACCACAGCTTGAGAAAGGATGCCACTCGTTGAGATAGCCCATTGATATGCCAGTGATAGATTTGGTTGGCGACTAGTTTCAATTGCTTGCCACTAGGTAGCAGTTGACCTTCCAGTGCTGAGATACTGAAGGCTTTTTCTGATTCTCCATCGTGGAGGTAGGCTGATATACCACGAATCAAAACCGCCTCTTAGTAGTTCAGAGGACGGCAGTGCTTGCTCTTGCTTGGGCGGAGATGGGGTACAGCTAGTTTAAATTTCCAGCTGACTCAACAACTTGTTTCAACTCTTCAAAGGTGATACTACCGTCTTTATCTCCATACATAGCTAGTAATTCCTGGGGGCTACTGACACCTGTTTCGGCTGAGATGATTGCGCTTAAGCCAGGGCTAAAAAAAAGCTCATTTATAGAAATTTTGCCATCTTGATCGGTATCTAAGGTATTAAAAAGAGATTGAAGTTCTTGCTGGGTTGCCATAATTTTTTATCTGAATTAATTTTTTCAACTTAATATCTCAAAATTTTGACAAAGACACAAGCACAGTTAGGAAGAACTTAATCACTTATTCCTCATCGCTACCCCAACACTACATTTGCCTTCCCAAGCTGTTACTGTACAGCTAAACTCTCCTATACGAGTAACAGCACGTTTTACATATCAAAAACTAGGTTTCGGGTTGTTCCCAGTTGCCCGATACTTTAAGAAGTTGTGAAGCTCATCATTCCAATCCGCCAATTCATGCTTACCACTCACACCAAGTAACTATCCAATTAAAACCTTATAAACTATTTAGCTATTTATATGGAGATAGTGACCAAGAGATTTTTACTGCGTGATTTCGTTGAGTTAGACAGATCGTCATTCCTAAACTATCAAGCAGATCCACGCACTCAAGTATTTTCTCAAAAGGACGAAACTAGTCCAGAAAATTCAGCACGTTTGTTTGAGACATTTTGCACATGGGCTTGTGAGCAGCCGAGACTTAACTACCAGCTGGCGATTGTCCCACGGCATGAACCTTACGCGCTTGTCGGTTGTTGCGGACTGCGTTCAAAGGGGTATGATGCAGGTGAAATGGAACTGGGGATTGAACTTGCGCCAGACTATTGGGGGCGATATGCCTACGCAATCGAGGTTGGACGCGCCTTGCTCGACTTCGGATTTAAGGAACTCAGGCTAGAAGTGATCTCTGGTTTTACAGTCAGTGCAAACGTGCGAATCGCTCGGTTGGCAGAGTGGATGGGAGCAGAAGTAGTTACCATCCGTCCAGGTTCCACATGGATGGACAACCGAGGTTGGAGCGAAGTAAATTGGCGAATTACAAGAACGCAGTGGAGCAATAGCTCAAAGTAATAACCATTACCTACCTCGAAAAAGATCCTTTCAACTTTGCGTTTAAGATGCAAAAAATGTCTCACAACAAGCCACAAAGCGGCTTACCGTCAGGTATCACAAATCACCCACATCTGCTGGCATTCATCAGTCCGATACTCATAAAACTTCAAATGCTGCACCCCAACCGTCAGTTCTCCATCCCAAGTTCTCACGGTGCAGCTAAAGTCATTTACCCGCCTAATAATCGCCCAGCAACCGCCTCTACCCCCCAGTTCGGGGTTTTCCTGCGCTCAAAAAATTTAGCAGATTTCACGCTTTTTGGTAAAGACTGGGGATCAGCGTTCACTCTCTGAACTTTTCACGCCACACCGTACCCGGTATGAGGACGCTTATAAGGTGGATGCAACCCTAACACAATTTCTTCTTTTGCCACTCCCATCTCCACAAGTTTAAGGGCTAAATCTACATCCGTCATATTATGCTGAATCCAGATTTTGCTATCTTTAATATCTATATGAATAAAACAGTTATAAATCCGGTTCAAATTTTCCCAACCTATATCTATTAACTGATAATGGTCATGTTCTGTATCAAAAACTAACTGAGATTCAACGTTAGAGTTTTTCTCATTTAAAGTAGCTTCTTTTGTTAATAAGTCTCGGATACATTGACGATAAAATTCTATTCTCTCCATTCAACAATTTCCTCCTTATTTGGCTCATAGACAATTAGCTTGAGTTGATAAATCTTTATAGCTTCTTGAACAAATATTTCTTGAAAGAAAGAGTTAAAAGTATCGAGTGGTACTGCTAAATAAATTATTCTATCGGGTTCTTTCATTTGTAGAGCCAGTCGATAGTTCAAAAACTGACCCAAAGCTAAATGAAAGTCGGAAATTACTGAACTGCTGACAAAGCTTTTGACCTCAACTGCAATTTTTCGCCCCGCTTTCTGGGCAGCAAAGATTTTCTCTGCTGCTAAATCAATTTCTAGCTTCACTTTATTAATTTTAATTACAAGTGGGTCGGCTGTAATTACCCACTGTTCTTTAATCAACGCTTGTCTAACAGCAGCGTGAAATATATCTTTAGCTGCCATTTCTCCTCACACAAGTTTTACGACTTTCGGCATCCCAGTATTGTAGCTTGATGGAATGCCGCACTTATCTTAACAGAAATCATACTAGTCCAAACAAAGGCAATCACTCTTTCTTATTGAGAGTATGCCAGCAGTAATGCTTGCCATGTCTAGTAATAATTCGTCAGTAGTTATCTTTCTTTATATTCAGACTCCAGAACACTCAACAACTTCTCTTCCACCACCGTAAGATAAGGACGGTTCAGCTTCCCCAACGACTGCAACAGATTTTTGGCTGTCTCCTCCAGAGAATCAGAATATATTTGAGTAATGCGTAGACGCGCTCTTCGGCTTGCTGTTAGCCAGACCTCGTGCTGAGGCAAGTTACGACAATGCGGGAGCATAACACGCAGACAAGATAGTTTTTAGCGTCCTGTTTCACCTATCTGATCTGCCTCCATTGCTACTCCATTGCGAAAGCGTACTTCTAGTCCGTGTTCTGGCTCCCAGTCACACTCAGCTATCAACTCAAAGGTAGGAGTATCCAGTTCATACTCAACATGGGGTGGCACATAAATATATGAGAAAGTAACCTGATCCCAGACGTGAATGGGATTAGCCAACGGCGGCATTTCCTGATCTCCAATCATCTCACGATATACATCATAATTTTGCAGCACAACAGGAGCAGTGATGCCTAACACATCGGCTGGCAAAGTTAGAGCTTGCCGAATAGCTTCACGCTGAAGTGATGAAAGTTCCCCAATCTGCCCCTGTTCAAAATCCACGCAAATCGGTACACGGCGATCGCCCAAAACCGCAGATTGTTCTAAAGTCCAGTGGTTATCTTTGATTACAATCTGTCCAAACTCAGCATCTTTGTAACTTGTTAGGAGTCTGTTCATCCTCTTTAGGTACTATTTTTTGCAAGGCTAATCGTCTTACTTTGAGCAACTAGCACTCTTTTAATCAATCTGCTTTAGATAATAAAAGTATTTTACAACCGCGTTATTTTACTCCCATATTCAGACTCTAGAATACTTAACACTTTCTCCTCTAAAACTGTCAAATAAGCCCACTTCAGCTTCATCTTTAACTCCTTTTGGACTTCAAATCTGTGCCATACCGCCATCAACAAATAACTCAATCCCGTTCACAAAGCTGCTGTCATCTGAAGCCAGAAAAACAACCGCTTTGGCAATCTCATCGGGTGTACCGACTCGTCCTAGTGGAATGCTGCTGGCTTGGCTGTCCACAAATTCTTGCAACTGCTGGTCATTTAGTCCCAAATGATCGTAACCAGGAGTCGGAACCACACCAGGGCTAATGGCATTCACTCGGATCTTGCGTTCTCTGAGGTCGAGTATCCAATTCCGAGCAAACGATCTCACGGCAGCTTTGGTAGCACTGTAAACACTGAAAGCTGGCGTACCTTTTATAGAAGTAATCGAAGCATTCAAAATAATAGAAGCACCCTCTGGCAACAGTGGCAGTGACTTTTGTACTGTGAACAGCAAACCTTTGACGTTTGTGTTGAATGTTTTGTCAAAGTGTTCCTCAGTAATTTCTCCAAGTGGGGCAATTTGTCCACCGCCAGCATTAGCGAAGATGATATCGAGGTGTCCTTGCTCTTGCTTAATGGTGGCAAACAGACGATCAAGGTCTGCCAGATTAGAAACATCACTCTGCACAGCCGTAACATTTTTACCAATGGCTTCTATAGCAGCATCCAGTTCGGCTTGGCGACGACCTGTAATGTAGACATAGGCTCCTTCAGCAACAAACTGTTTGGCTGTGGCAAGACCGAGACCACTGTTGCCACCCGTGACAAGGGCGATTTTTCCTTCCAGTTTTTTCATTATGCTAATCCTTTGATTGTTGGGTTTAAAGCAGTCAGTTGCTAATAGAGAGCGGAGTCAGTGCAGGGTTATGCTAACTTAGTTTGTTATGATAGCTAATCTAGTTGCTTCTACCTAATTTTTTCCAAAAATAGTCTGGAAAATTTCAATATCGAATGGTAGCAATCTATATATAACGAGACTAACTAATAAATTTTGTTTTAATATGCCGCACCCAAAAAAAGAACCAAACGGATGTGGATGCTTAAATATTCCATTATCGGTAATCATAGTTCTCTTTGGAAGTGGTTACTGGTGGTTTAGCCAGAAAGGAACTCTAGATATCATCAGCCAATTTGTACATAAAAATAGACAAATAAATATTCCTATTTTTAAATCTGCTCCAACTAATCCCTCAACTCCTATTCCAACTGCTTCTGTCACACCAACAGTCTCTTCATCAACACCTTTAATTTTACCTGCTAAGGATACCATAGCTACAAGTGAGAAAATCCAACCTCAAAAACTCTCTTTACCTCCAACTCCTTGGGAGAAAAAAGTCATTAGAGGAATATACTTAACTCGCTATCAAGCTACAAATAATGCAGATGAACAAACAATTCGTCAAAGAGTTCGCTACTATCGTTCTCAAGGAATCAATACTATCATTCATGGTGTTTGGGGGAATGGTTGTACAATGTACAAAAGCGAAGTTATGCAACAAACACTAGGATATAATAGTTGCCCAAATCAGTTTCAAGAGCAATGGTTGTATTGGTTGATTGATGAAGCACATAAACAAGGAATGCAAGTTCATGCTTACTTTGAAAAGGGAATTAAACTAGATAAAAATAGTCCAATTTTTGATTTAGCAGTTGCCAAGAAATGGATTGTACCAGGAGTAGATAAAACTTACTCCGGCATTGATCATTATGTTCTTGATGTAGAGAATCCTGAAGTCGCTGCTTTCTTTAAAAATATTTTAGTAGAGTTTGTCAAGAAATACCCTAATATTGATGCAGTTCAATGGGATGATTATCTGGGTTATTATGCTGAATTGCCTGGGAAAGTTGACCGCACTGCTAATTTAACTAAGTTTGTGCAACAAATGACAAGCTCTATGAAAAAAGCTAATTCTGCGGTTAGTTTCGATATTTGTCATCATAATCCTTATTGGGCTAAAAGATATTTTGCGGCTGACTGGGAAAAGTGGGGGATAGATCGGGTATTTATCCAAGCTTATAATGATAAAAATTTTAATGAAGAACTAATCTACGCTCAAAAATACGCTGGAGTCGCAATTACAGATCAGCAACTAAGCCGTTTAACACAATTAGTTAATAATCCCAATATTAAAAGTATCTTAATTTTCCCTTTTTCTGGTAATCCTGAAAAAACAGCTTCTAACTTAAAAAAATTGATATGATAATCGCCTAGAAATCAGAGGAATTAACACTTTGTTTGTGTTCTACTGAAAATTTTCTAGCACATCACACAGCCAAGACCCGCCGATTACTAATTCTCGATAGCCCCCTCCAGTAACCCCTTGAGAGCTTTTCGAGCTAACTTGACATAAGTTTTCACCGTCTCCGGTTTCATTTCCAAGTCCTGTGCGATCGCCGCTAAAGAATCCCCATGTTCTCGACGGGCCAGTACAGTCGCCCACGTCACGGCAATCCTGTCTGTGCGCTCACCACCTTTTCGCTTACGCTGGTCAGTAAATATTTCTGTGAGTTCTTCAATCCGTTGAGCCAGCATATCTGTAATCAACTGCTCGGCTGTAGCTGACTTTTGTTCTACCAACCAACCTAAGCGGGTTACCAATTCGCAACTCGCAATTCGCAATTGCGTTTGTAATTGAATAATTGATTCATTTGGAATACAAGACCCCAATTTCAATTAGGAAAAACAAAACAAGTGGTATCAATGTTCAAGCCCTCATATTTATGTATGATGTATTAATTGCGAATTGCGAACTGGTAATTGCGAATTGTTTTAGCCGACCCTTGCTTTCCTGCTGCCACCTTGGTTGATTCCAAACGGTGCTGGTGAATGATAACGCTTTCATCAATCCAGTTCAGAAAAGCCTCTTGTTCTACTGGCTGCTGCGAAAAGTCGTTCCACCGCCGTAAGTAGCTGTGGAACAAGTTTTCTGGAACTGGCAGTGGGAAATGATGACCTTTGCGGCGGAAGCTGGTTGGTGAAACAAAACTGAGGTCTACTACAGATTGCTCGGTTGGCGATCGCAGCAACTGTGCGTAAGTCGTGGGAGGATGAGCGATACTCACTTGTTGGATTTGCAAGGATGCTCCTCTCAAATCGATAACCGTTGGTAAGTTAGCCAACCACTGCTTGAGAAACAATGCCACTCGTTGAGACAGCGCATTGATATGCCAATGGTAGATTTGGTTAGCCACTAGTTTCAATAATATTGATGCAGTTCAATGGGATGATTATCTGGGTTATTATGCTGAATTGCCTGGGAAAGTTGACCGCACTGCTAATTTAACTAAGTTTGTGCAACAAATGACAAGCTCTATGAAAAAAGCTAATTCTGCGGTTAGTTTCGATATTTGTCATCATAATCCTTATTGGGCTAAAAGATATTTTGCGGCTGACTGGGAAAAGTGGGGGATAGATCGGGTATTTATCCAAGCTTATAATGATAAAAATTTTAATGAAGAACTAATCTACGCTCAAAAATACGCTGGAGTCGCAATTACAGATCAGCAACTAAGTCGTTTAACACAATTAGTTAATAATCCCAACATTAAAAGTATCTTAATTTTCCCTTTCTCTGGTAATCCTGAAAAAACAGCTTCTAACCTAAAAAAATTGATATGATAATCGCCTAGAAATTAGAGGAATTAAAATTCTGTTTGTGTTCTAGTGGAAATTTTCTAGCACATGGTACAGCCACACTCTGCCCAATACCTCTCGGTTAAGAATTAAGCAGTATTAAGGATAAAAAAAGAGCGTGGTTGAAATTTAGTACCTGTTCCTGAGTGGATTGGTTTTCTAGATGGAAGAACTACTTGGTACTTTCCAATACTGCCCTAATCGCGTCCACTCTCTACTTAGTCCATTCACCAGATTTTTCAGTACATCCCCCATTGCGTCTGATGACCATAGATTCATCGCTATGACTAGACACACCACCAACCCAGATGGCAATTTCCGCGTTCGCTCTTCACCACTAGAACTCTTGCAAAAGTGTTTTGTGGTACAATGTAAAGTTTGGCAATTTGAGATTAGGACTTTGAGGAGCAGTGAAAATAGAGAACGCCAAACAGCTTACTGCAAAAAAATTTAAGCGAATGACTGGAGTAAGCCGTAAAACCTTTGAATTAATGGTTGATGTAGTTAAAGCTGATGCTCAAAAAAAGAAGAAGCCTGGTCGCCGTGCTAAATTAACTATTGAAGACCAAGTTTTAATGGTTATCCAATATTGGAGAGAGTATCGCACTTATTATCATATTGGATTAGATTGGGGGCTTTCAGAATCCGCAGTATGTCGAACAGTATATAAAATTGAAAACATTTTAATTAGTTCAAGAAAGTTTAGCTTACCAGGAAAGAAAGAACTATTAAAGATGTCATCACAAGAAGATTTAGTGGTGATGGACGTGACTGAAAGCCCAATTGAAAGACCCAAAAAAGGTCAAAAGAAATTTTTTAGCGGTAAACAAGGGGAGCATACTTTAAAAACCCAATTAATCATCCACCAACAAAGTACTGCTATCATCTGTATAGGGCATGGCAAAGGAAGAATTCATGATTTTCGACTATTTAAAACAAGTGGTGTAAGATTTGGAGAATTGCTCAAAGTTATCGCGGATAAAGGCTATCAAGGGATTAAGAAAATTCATCAATTAAGCAAAACACCGATTAAGAAACTGAAAGGTAAGAAATTGACTAAAGAACAGAAGCAATCTAATCGAGAACTTAATCGATTAAGAATTGTGGTTGAACACATTAATCGTAGGCTAAAAATATTCAATATTTTATCTAATCAATACCGAAATCGCCATCGCAGATTTGGATTAAGGTCTAATTTGATTGCCGGAATCTATAATCATGAATTAGCTTTAAAAGCTTAAATAAAGCAGAATTAATCATCCTAATTCAGCAAATAAATAATTGCTGAACCAGTTCGTTATATCAACTTTTTAAGTAAGGATTCTCCAGCAACAGTTAATATGAGTAAATTTGTAAATTGCGGCTATTTTAACTTCTCTAACCTCAAAAAAAATAACCTTTCATTATATCAGAAAATATTTATGCAAGAGTTCTATAATAAGAAGTTTGCTAAATAAAGCAGTTTAAGAATGCTCCTAAAAATTCAAGATTCTCAATTTGGGGCAATGTTGAGAGTGCTAAACACGTTTGGTGGCTTATTTCTGTACTCCAACTCCAGAAGCACTAGCAATTTCTCGTCCAAAGCAGTCAGATAAGGACGCTTGGGCTTTCCCAGCAACTGCAACAGATTTTTGACTGTCTCCAAAGAGCGAATCAGAATACATTCGGCTGATGTGATCGCACTTTTCGGCTTGCCGTCAGTATCGCACCCATCCGTCACCTCAAATTTGCCTATCGCCACTCCCCTTGGAGAGTAAAAGCCGCCCAATACACAGGTTTACGCCAATCGGGATTTTGCCATAAACTTAGTTGTGCGGCTCTGAGGGCTGCAACAGGCGATTTCCCCTGCTGCCACATTTGGCGGTAAAACTGGGTCATCAATTCTTTTGTTCCCTGATCATCCACACTCCATAAAGACACGACAACTCTCGGTGAACCTGCATACATCAGTCCTCTTGTTAAACCTACTAGTCCTTCCCCTTGAATTTCTTTTCCCTGTCCAGTTTCACAAGCACTCAACACAACTAAATCTGCCGGAAAATCCAGGTTGAAGATATCGTTTAACCGCAGATACCCCCTTTGTGGTTTACCAACTTTGTCTACTAGTGAAAGTACAATACCTGATAACTCTGGATTAGCGTCATCAGCAAAACCGTGAGTAGCTAGGTGAATCACACGATATTGGCTCAGTTGGGGGTTTGTTACCCAGTTATAATTAGCATCAAAATCAAATGCGGCTAGGCTGGCTTTTGGTGAACCAAGTTTGAGAATTGCTTGCGCTTCTTCACGAGTTCCAGTTAATCTGTCCCAACCGTTGCGGTTGAGATTTCTGGCTGACCGGGAGAGTGCAGAACGCTGTAGCTCTAATTCAGGAGTAATGGAATTACTCTCTGGTTTAAGAGTCATCCGTGAATCATCAGCACTAAATACAGGATCTGCAAGAATAGCAAGAGCTTTGGGTGCTTTAGGACGATTTTGTGTTTCTTGTCTGAGGATGGCGATAGTTGAAGCGGAAGGAAGATTGACAATTTCGTGGTTAACTAACAGTGGTTGATATTCTGGAGCAGTTGGTTCAGTTAAGGCTGCAAAGGGAATATTTTGTAAAGCCCCATCCGCGACAATTACCAAACGTTTATTTGCTAACTTGTTGGCGACTGGAGCGAGGATAATTTGACTAAGCTGTTTTGCAGTTGTTACTTGTTGTTGATCAGAGGCGAATGGTTTTACCAAATTTTGGCGAAAATCATCTGCGGCTTTTTCTATCTGGTCTTGTGGCGGGAGTTCATAGCTGTCTAGAGAATTAGGAGTCACAGCCCAAAGATAACTGTGTTCTTTACCCAAGGAATATTGCAACAGCACGCTATCTGAATCAAGTTGTTGCTGAATTTGTGGCAATTTTAAAGGGTCAGGATATTTTAGTGCCGCATATTTAGGGCTAGTTGTCCGAATTTTTGTTTGTAGTTGTTGGTATTGGCTCAAGAGATTGGTGATTTGTTGTTCAAGTTTTTGGACTGCGGTGGCGGGTGCTGATTTATTGATAAAATCTTGGCGCAGTTTAGCTATTGCATCAATTTGTTCTTGCAGACTTTGTTCTTGTGCTAATAATTTGGGGTCAACACCTTTACGGATTTTGGCATTGGCTTCGGTTAATAGTTCTAATAAACTTCTGGCGCGGGAGCGTTCGCTGATATGAAGAGCTAATGCGTTGTAGCCTTTTGATGGATTTTGTTTGTGCAATTGCATTAGCAAATCGATATAAAACTGGTAGTACTGATGGACTTTGGCAAAGTACGAAGTACGTAATTCTTGACTAGTAACTTGGCTACGTATTTGTTCAAAAATTTGAATTGTTGCTTCTATATTTGTCAAGGCAGATTTGAGATTGCCTCTATCTCTTTGTGTAACGGCAATCTCATAGAATGCGTATGCTTCATTTGCACGATAACCTAATTTTTGCCACAGTTTTAATTCTTGCTTATAAGTAGAGATCGCCTTCAGAGGTTGTTTTAATGATTCGTAAGCTGTGCCAATGTTGCCCAAGACGTTAGCTTCTGAATACGGTTGTCCCAACTTGTGGAACTCAGCAGCTACCTGAGTGAACAAATCTAACGCTTTTTGGTAATTACCTGATGCTTGATGAACTCTAGCCAATAAGGCAAGACTTGTGGTTTCTGAATTGAGGCTGTTTTTTTGTTGACGTGACAAAGCCAGCACTTGATTAGCCACATCAAAAGCTTTAGGATAATTCTTTAATGCTTCGTAAACTCTAACACTGCCTATAAGCACACTGAACTCATTCAGAAAATTTCCCTGTTTTCGTGACAATCCTAGAGACTGGTTGTAATAGTCTAGGGCTTTGGGATAATTTTCTGCTGCTCGGTAAACATCGCCTATTTCACCTAGAGTCTGAGCTTCACTAGCGTGAACGCCTATTTGTTGGAAAATATTTAGTGCTTGGTTGTAAGTTTCAATAGCTAATTTATATTCGCCTAACCAATTATAAACTGAAGCTGTATCAAATAGCGTAGAGGCTTCTTGAGTAGGATTGCTTACTTGACGACTAATAATCAGTGCTTGGTTGTAAAACTCTAGTGCTTGCTGATAATTACCAGATAATTTATAGATTTCAGCAATTGCCCTTAAAGTCCCGTTTTCTCCTGTACGATCTTGTATGTCACGGTGAAGTTGCAATGCTTGGTTGAGAAAATCTAGTGCTTTGTTAGTTTCACCTAAACTGCCGTAGGCTGCCCCAATAGTGCTCAGTTTATAAGCTTCTCCACTACGAAGACCTGCCTTCTGATAAAGCACCAGTGCTTGATTCTCGTAATCTAATGCTTTCTGAAATTCACCTGATACAAAATAACTTGAAGCTATTCCACTGAGAATTCCAGCTTGATAAATTAAATTAAGTTGAAGGTCTTGCCCCGAAAGGTGTTTTTGCGCTTGTCGTTGTAACTCTAACGCTTGCTGTGATAAGTCTAATGCTTTATTATACTGCCCCAAAGAAGCGTAGACTGTAGAAATATTATCGAGAATGTTGGCTTGCCCAGTCAAATTCTTCATTGCACGTCGGATTTCTAGTGCTTGATGGAAAGCTTCTAAAGCTTTTTGAGATTCGCTCAAATCAGTGTAGAGAGAACCAATAACTTCAAGAGTTTGAGCTTGTCCAGCCAAATCTTTCTGCTCACGTCTAATTTTCAGTGCTTGGTTGTAAGAATCTAAAGCCTTTTGCGTCTCACCCAAGTTTTTGTATACTCCGCCAATGCCAATCAGTGTATATGCTTCTAAGTCAGGTTGTTTAAGAACGTGAAATAATGACAGCGCTTGGTTGTAATATGAAAGTGCTTTTTGGGTTTCACCTAAATTAAAGTAAGTTTCAGCAACATATTTGAGCGCATCAGCTTCCGCAATTTGATCTTTCAGTTCACGCGTGAGCGCTAGTGCCTGATTATAATATTCCAATGCCTTTTGATAATCATTGTGCGAAACATAAAGGAAAGCGATGCTTGTGATTGTATTAGCTTCAGAATTGCGATCTCCTAGCTTATGCCAGATTTGCAATGCTGCTTCATATTTAGCGATCGCTTGCTTTTGAGATTCTTCTGTGCCTTGCTGGGAAAGTTTTTTGGCCTCTTCCTCTAGCTGTCTTGCTTCATTAGCTTGTTGTATCGCTGCACCAGCATCAGGCGGTAATTGCTGTAATGTTGTCTCTGGCTGCTGTACTACTTGCAAGCCTTCGTTCGTCGATATTGCACTGACTGAATCAGATAGCAAAACTATACTCAGTAATACAATTAAACTGTAACCTTTCCATTTTGGTAGACACCGAAACAACCACTGAGACTTTACACACCCGTTCATCTTCAGCCTCAATTATCATTAAGGACAACTACAGCCATTACTGCTGTTGAATCATTATTCAATAGCTAACCGAAATATTACTGAATTTTGCTGGGAAAATTAATTTCCGTAGCTTAAACACTCATCTTTTATTAATCTCAGATTCTTGTTCAATAACACTCAACAGCTTCTCCTCAACCGCCGTAAGATAAGGCCGATTGACCTTCCCCAACGACTGCAACAGATTTTTGACTGTTTCCTCCAGTTCAGTAGAATACACCCGTGAAATGCGATCGCTCATCTGTTGCATCTGCTGACATTCATCAGGCAAGTAATCATACGACTTCAGATGCTGCACCCCAACCACCAGTTCACCATCCCAAAGCTTTACAGTGCAACTGAACTCATGGACAGCAACCACTATACACCAACAGCCTCCCTTACCCCTAAGCTCTGGGTTATCCTTGGCTAAGATTTGGCATACTTCACCTATCTGGTAGCTGTTGGGTAATTTGGTACGCTCCATAATTTTTTGCACAACGTACTTAACGATGCGGCCAGTTGGCACTTTACCACCCGCTTCTTTGACTGCGGACTGCCAACAGGTAAGTTGTTCCTCCACTGTCAAAGGAACCAAGGGTCTAACTTGTCGTTCACTCGTTGGTAGAATTTGACAACCATTGGTTGTCAAATTTTCGTCCGCTACATTTTGACAACCATTGGTTGTCAGATTTTCATAAACACCAGCTGCGGCAATCAAATAGTTTGACTGTTGCCGACTATGCCCAAATCTATCACGGCAGTATTCCTCAAATGTGCGATGAGTGGATCTGTACAGTCTGCGATCGCGTAATTCTGCCAATGCTTTACCAGCCTCAAAAAACGCCCTCTCGACCTTCCGTTCCAAGTGCAAGCGATCGCGTTGCTCATCCTCGGTTAATTCTGGTACTTCAACGGCGGGAACGTCGATGGTTGCTGAAGCTGGGTTTTCTGAAAGGGAGATGTCTGAGTTGAGTGGTGAGGTAGAGGTGGCTTTTTTGCGCTTATTGGGTGGGGAGTTCATTTATCCACCTCTTTTTTAATTCAGTGGCATTTGCTCAAGTCGATTGCAGATAGAGTTGAATTTTGATGTGTACAAGCAATTACTGTTGGGCTTACCATTACGAGCAATCAAGCATCATTAAATAGAGGTAGAGGATTAAAGCTAACAATCATCAATATTTCGATGAAGACAATGTTTTATCCAACTTCTTGGGCTAAAGCAGCTTTTACCTCTGCATCAAAATCTACATCAAGAGCTTCAGACAGTTTCCGCAAAGTTTCACGGGGTAGAGATTTTGCATCTTCACTTTCAATACGGTAAAGGTTAGCAACACTCATACCTGCTTGTGCTGCAACCCATGTTGGTGATAATCCTTTAGCCTCACGAATGTCTCTAATTCGTTTGCCTAACCCAGGCAGATCAACAGACAGAGTAACTTGCATTAAGTTCATAAATTCACGCCTCCATTAATGTACTCGGATTATAGCGTTTCTTTCCTCACGTTTCAAGCGTAACTCTTCTAGTTTCGCTTGACAAGTTTTACTATAAAAAATAAGATATTAAATATTGAAGCGTATTTTATACGCCTCAATATCACAAGTTCTCTTCAACAGCCAAAAGTGCTGTGAACAAACAAAAACAAAGGCGACCGCGTTTCTTGGCCGGAGCAGCGATCGCCTTTTGCAAAACATCCACCATACAGATGGAGTATCAACATAATGACACATCCAATTTATACCCAACAACAGCTACGCTGCAAATCCCTAGACCAGCTAAAGCGCATCTACAGCGAAATCGGCTGCACAGTCGAAGTAAACGACAGACGATGCAAGGATTCGTGGAGGAGTGCGATCGCTCGATACCAAGAAAGCAAACTTCAGAAGGTTGACGAGCAGGACATAGCTCAAGGCGAGTTCAACCAATACATCGCAGACCAAGCAAACGCGATCGCTCCTGAAGAATTGACAGTAAGCGAAATATCTTTTTACCACCACGAATATTACGCCCTTGACAGATTGATAGCTACCATCGACTATGACAATGACCTCACTCAGCCTTGGGTAGTGACGATCAATAATGCAGAAGTATTTCGTGCTGCTACCCCAATGATGTGCGATCGCTACATTCGCATCCATTACAAAGACGGCTCACTGCCAGTACAAGAACAGGAAACACCCGCCAGCACAGGCAATGAAATCATGTTCCAAATTGCCACCGAATGCGAGAAATATGGTTTAGAACTGCTAGATGACGGGATTTACACCAGCGATGGCGAGAAACTGGGCGAAGTTGGTTTTACAGATGGTCATTGGTGGTTCATCCGGGCTGTTTCAGAAGGGCAGAAGGTAGCGTGTGATTCGGTGGATGAAGCCATGCAAATGCTGTTGGTGGCTGAAGTTTTGGATTGGGATGAATTGTTAAACAGACCATTTGACCAACTCAGTCAACAGGAATGGCGGCTTTTGATGGAATTTGAGCCAGTGGAGGAATTGGTCGCGGCGTAGAGAAATAGTAGGCTTTTATACCCACTAACTTTATCCAATGATTTACCAGTTCCAAATATAACCACCTGCAATTGGGGCAAGCCTCAGTAATTGTGTCCCAATTGCTCACCCATCCCTTCAACCATCAACAAATCTATGCAACCCACCATCAGCATTCCAACCGGCTGGGAATACCCCAGATTCACCTTCGGTCAACGGACTCAGCAGGGCATAGTCATCGGTTTAGAGTACAAACCTGCTGGAACACAATTAGCCCATGAATACGGTAATTCTTGGCGGTATACAGTACTGCCCGACAAACATTCAGATGAAGTCCGCCATTACTCTGATGACCAAATCCAAACGCTTTCTGTCGCAGAGATACAAGAGCAATTGCAAGCAGAGATTGAAGAACATCAGCAGCAAATTAAAGTATTGCAACAGCAATTAGCAGCAATTGGAGGGTCAAACGATGGCTAAAGTTGTCGATTGTTACGTGGAAAGAACTGCTGCAAGACTACTGCAATCGCTCAAAGGTTCGGGTGGTGCGATTCCTCTGCACAGGATTCAGTTTTCGCAAACCATCATTCAGTATTTGTTGGACAAGAAACAGGTGCAAATCAAGAACACTGGACACGGCTTTTTGTTGGCAGTTGTCGAGAAGTTTTAACTAAACAAGGAAGTGACTCAAATGGATTTACCAGATTTATTGCTATTAGTTGAATCTGCCAAATATTTGATATCTCAGATTGAACTACACCCAGATTATCAAGCACTCGATTATCTCCCTGATTTAACCATTGGGGATGCTCAAACAGCACTCTCATATTTGAAATGCGAACTAGAAGATAATCAACAGCCTTTAGTTTTAACTGAGAGTTTAGATTGAGGAAGTAATTACCTGAATAAGGATTTGCATTCAGGTAATTGCTAAGGGAATTAAGTAGATATTTCTACAACAAACCAATTGTTACATACTCCGTAAGTTTGGAGGTTAAGGAATGAGTAACTAAATCAAATTAGGTCTAATCTCTATCAGCATCAAAGGCTGGAATACCTTGAAGTAAAGAAAAAAGACTTGGGGCAGGAGTAAAAATACTTCACCCTTAAATTTTACACTCTGCACCCATGTCTCTTTTTATTCCTATCTACCTCGATTAACTATACAGGGTTATCGCATGAGAGTCATTGTCACAGTAGTTGAAAGAATCACAAGCGAAGCTCACATTGAAATACCAGATGAGTTAACTAAAGAAGTTATCAAACAGCAAATAGTAGACCTTTATAACACAGGTCAAATGCAGACTGATTTGAATATTTTTCAAGTTGATTTTGAATCAATCAGCGCACGAATTGTTAGCGAAGTTCAAGCAACATAAACAACCTAATATTCTCACAACACTTTTTCTCTTGTTGAGATGAAAAGTTGGAGGTAATAAAATGAGTGCTAAATGGTCTAAAGAAGAGATTGCCATTCTTGAAGAAAAGGCTGATTTTTACACCAAAGAGCAGATAGCCAGGATGTTAAAAAAGCAAGGTTATCATCGCTCAACTATGGCAATTAAGCTGAAGTTAAATCGTTTGGGTTATTCTACACGCCCCACACTTGATAACTATAGCTGCCAAGAAATTGCCAACGTCCTTTGCTTGAGTTTATCTACTCTCTGTCGTTGGATCAAGCACGGATGGCTCAAAGCTAACAAGCGTTCTGCAAGCTGTTATCAAGTTAGAACTTGGCATCTCAAAGAGTTTCTAGACAATCCGCCACAACCTATCAAAAAACGCATTGCCTCTCTTGACCCTGAAGCCATTAACTATCTTGTAGGGAAGAAATTATGACTTTTTTTGAATTTTGAATTGGAGCAAAGCGACATGACTAAAACTTTAACTAATCCAGAAAATTATACCTGCCATCAAATCGCCAGTATTCTTTCGCTGAATTTATTAACTGTTCGCCATTGGATTCAAAGAGGTTGGCTCAAGGCAAATCAAAGTTGTCCCAAATATTATCAAGTCAAACCAGGGAATCTCAGACAATTTCTCGAAAACCCACCACATCAAATCAAACAACGAATTGCATCTTTAGATTCCGAAGCTATTAATTATTTGTTGGGTAAAACAGTATGACAGAACAAATCACAGATTTAGAAAGATGTTGGTTTCTCTCACCACCGTGGCGTAATCAAATTCCACCTGTTGAAGTCAATGTGTTAGAGAAAGTTTACCTCAAACCCAATCGGACATTCGGCTACTGCTTGGGTGTGCAGTGGTATGGCGATTGCTGGAATTACGTGATTGAGATCAAAAATGATTTCATTTATGTAACTAAACATCAAATTATTGCCACGGGTAATATACAACCCAGAACTGTGAAAAAACCTTCTTTCGTGTTGGGACAGCGCGTACTGTTGAAAATTCCCAATCACGGCACAAAGCAAAGGTTAATTCTGGGGATTGAGTTAATCGAAAAGTCCTGGTTCTATCTGGTGGAATTGGCATTACCTACTTTTAAACAACCACTCATCACCACCAATCGCTTTTCTTTGGTGCGGGAAGAAGACTTAGTGCGGGTGAATGTTTAACTCCCAACTCAATACTCTCTACTCATCACACAACTAAAACTATGTCACACATTGAAGTAGCCCAAATCATCGAACAGATTAAACAAGAAATAGAAGTTGACGCATCAGGTAAAGCTAAAGCCAGCGTCAGAGCAACTGCAAGACTGGCTGGAGTTGATGAAAAAGCGATTCGCCATACGCTAGAGAATGCGGAACAAAAACCTTCTAAATTAGCCGTAATGCTTATGGAGCAAGGTTTTCAATCTGCGGAACTAAGAGGGTGGCGCACTGATGGCATTCCCGACAAGGCGATCGCCATTATTTTGGAATACTATGCTTTTTACGCAAACCGCTATTGCAACCCCCAAGCGAGATTGGTATGCCGTTCATTCAACACTATCGGTATTCGGGCTTGGATTCAAGAAAAGTTGGGTTGGACAAAACCCACAACGGCTAATGAATCTGCCCTCACCCAAATCCAGTTACTCGCTGCGATCGCGGCTCAGATGGCAGAACAAGAACAACGTTTACTCCAACAGCAACAACAGCAAGCCGAAATCTTGCACCGACTTAAGGATGTCGAAATTGAACAAGACCGCTTTAACACACCCTCCGGCCACAAGTACAGCATCGTGGGTTTCGCTAATCTTCAGGGTTTGGAAATATCTGCTAAAGAAGCCAGTACTAAGGGAAGAAAAGCAAGCGCATTATGTCGTAAGCAGGGCATAGAAATTGAACGCATTCATGACCCCAGATTTGGCAGAGTCGGCTTGTATCCCGAAAGTGTGTTGATTGAGGTTTTCTCTAGTGGTCAAAACTAGTACATCACCCAACAACATTACAGCAGCACTCTCTCAGGCTGGGGCTTTCAGTAACAAGAAGGGGATGCGGCTGGTGAAAAAGTAAAAAGCAACCGTACACAAAAGCGCCACGATTGCAGGAGGAAAATAGGTTGTTTATTTATACACAATTGCTCACAAAATTCCGTATTCTTTTCAAAACTTAAAACAACTCTTTAAACACATGGTTGTCATGATCTCAATTCCAGGAGAAACAGTACTATGCAACAACTCAATTTATTTCCCGAATCCACACCAACCCTGCCTGTCACCTACTACCCCCAATTCCTGACCACTCAAGAAGCAAACGAGTTATATCAGCACTGCTTGGGACTGCAATGGCAGCAGAATCAAATACGAATGTTGGGGAAGACAACTGATGTACCTCGGTTGGAATGTTTGTATGGCGATAAGGGTTGTAATTACTTTTATTCCAAGAGTGTACTCCTGAAACCTCTGCCCTGGAATGAACAACTGGCCCAACTAAGAGACAGAATTACTGCGTTCACTGGTCACACCTTCCGTGTAGTCATCGGCAACCAATATCGTACAGGTTCGGACTCCATCGGATGGCATTCGGACAGTGATTCATCTATGGGAATTGACCCCGCGATCGCGTCCATCAGTCTTGGTGCTGTTCGCAAGTTTCAGATCAAACCCATCGGTGGCCGTCCTACGGACTTTTGGTTAGAACACGGCAGTCTGCTGTTGATGCACAGTGGTTGCCAATCGACTCAGGTACATCAACTTCCAAAAACAACCAAATTCGTCACCACAAGAATCAACCTGACTTTTCGACCACACACCGGGGGCAGATAAAAACTACTTATCCAATTTAATCATTGACCTTCCCTGCCCGTTGGAGTTTCAACCCAATTTTCCAAAATAGTGTAAAGTATGTGGACTTAGTTCAGATGTACTACTTAATTTAGTTTTCTAGTTAATTTCTGTTTTTGCTTTAGCGGTATGCACTCATACCGC
Source organism: Nostoc sp. HK-01 (assembly GCA_003990705.1). Lineage (GTDB taxonomy): Bacteria > Cyanobacteriota > Cyanobacteriia > Cyanobacteriales > Nostocaceae > Nostoc_B. Next base: position 405,026 of record AP018319.1, on the reverse strand, counting down.
TAACTCTTTCATGCGTCTATCGGAGGGAATTATGAGTCTCGAATCTCATCACTTACAAGAATGGCTCAACAGTGGCGTTGATGAAGAACTGATTGCTTTGAATGTGAGATCGCTTGTCGGCAGAACACCTTATGAATATCTGCTGTACAGTCCAAAAATCTCCCGCCGCAACGATGGGCGATTGCGGGACAGGGACTTGAAGAAATACCAACACATTGAATTGGGCGGTTGGTGGTGTAACGGCATTGACCCACTGAGCAATTATGAACAAATGCTCTGGGGTTGTTTCAAGCCCGACAAACCCCGCAGAGATTCACAGAAAATCCACAAATTCATCAAGTATGAGCATCCTTACAGGGAGCAAACACGCGCTTTCTTTTTACAAGTTACCAAGAAGATTTGGGTCAAAGTGTCGAATCGTTGCGGTATTCCCATCACTGACGAAGATTTACAGCATCCGGGTGGGTTCTGGCATTGGGTTTGGAAAAACAATGTACCAATTGTAATTGTCGAGGGAGCCAAAAAAGCTGCTTGTCTGTTGAGTGCTGGGTATGCTGCGATCGCCATTCCGGGAGTAAACGCTGGCTACCGCACCCCAAAAGATGATTCCAGTACTGCCACTGGTAAGCCATCGCTCATTCCCGATTTGAAACATTTCGCAACAACAAACAGACAAATCAACATCTGCTTTGACAAGGACACCAAGCCAGAAACAGTCCAACGAGTCAGAACTGCTATCAGCCGGATGGGGCGACTGCTCATCAACGAAGGCTGTCAGTTACGAGTGATTGATCTGCCAGGGACAGAAAAAGGAGTTGATGATTTTGTAGTGGCTCATGGTGCTGATTCATTCCACGCACTGTACAATACAGCCGAAACCTTGGAACTGTGGGAAATCAAATTATTCACCTTATTGACCTATCCTCCAGCGATCGCTCTCAACCAACGATTCTTGGGTGGGCTGATTGCACCTGAAGGTGAAAAGTTGATTGTCCTCAAAGCTCCCAAAGGTACTGGTAAAACCGAATGGTTGTCTCAGGAAGTAGCCAAAGCACACGACCAGGGGCGTAAAGTACTCATAATCACCCATCGCATACAACTGGGTGAGGCATTGTGCGATCGCTTCGGTGTTGATTACGTCAGCGAAATCCATACATCTGACACAGGCGGTTTATTGGGGTACGGCGTATGCGTTGATTCGTTGCACAAAGATAGTCAAGCCCATTTCAATCCCAACGACTGGTCAAACGATGTCATTATTATTGATGAATGCGACCAAGTATTCTGGCATTTGCTCCACTCTACTACTGATGTGGCCAAGCGGCGGGTAGCGATACTGCGAAATTTCAAGCAACTGGTACAGAATGTTTTGGGTAGCGAACACGGCAAGATTTACCTGTCTTCTGCTGATGCCTCAGATACCGATGTCAAGTACATTTTGTCTCTGGCTGGAGAATATCGGGTGAATCCCTTCGTGATCGTAAATAATTATCAGCCCGTATCTGGCAAGTGCTACAACTATTCTGGCAGCAACCCCAAGAATTTGATTGCGGCGTTAGATCGGGCGATCGCGCGTGGTTTAGTAAACCAGAATTGTCGTGTAGGTCAAGCAGGGGAGCAGGGGAGCGGGGGAGCAGAGGAGAATGAAACTACACTCTCCCCTGCACCTCTGCCCCCCTGCCCCTCTGCCAGCCAAAACGCAGAATCATCTTGTCCACCTCGCTTTCTGTTGTGCTGTTCTGCCCAGAAAGCTAAATCCAAATGGGGAACTCAAGCCTTAGAACAACGGTTTAAGCAGAAATTCCCACACCTGCGAATACTGCGGATTGATAGTCATTCAGTTTTAGATCCGAAACACCCGGCTTTTGAGTGTATTGCTCATCTCAACGAAATTCTCACCCAGTATGATTTAGTCATCGCCTCGCCCAGCTTGGAAACTGGCGTGTCTATCGACATTCGAGGTCATTTTGATTCGGTTTGGGGGATATTCCAGGGAGTGCAGCCTGTGGACTCTGTGCGCCAGATGTTAGCACGGCTGCGCGAAACAGTTGACCGCCATATTTGGGTGAGCCGGTATGGGATGGGAACTGTGGGCAATGGTTCAACTTCGATGGGCGGATTGTTGCGGAGTCAGGATATTGCAACACAAGCCAATATTGCTCTGTTGTCTGCGGCTGATAACGACGATTACTCGTTCATTGACCAGAACTTTCAACCCGAATCATTGCAGACTTGGGGCAAGCGAGGTGCTGTCATTAACGTGGAAATGCGCCGTTACCAGGAATTTGTGCTGAAGGGGTTGGTGACTGATGGCTATACCGTGATTGATGCCGACGATTCTGACCCTGACGAAACCAAGGAAGTTGTTAAAGAGGTGAAAGCAGCTTCCAAGGAATTATATTCTGGTCAATGCTTGGGGGTTTCTGAATCTGATGATGTTTCTGATGCCGAACTGAAGAAATTGCAGGAGAAGCGGGTGAAGACTGAAGAGGAAAGATACCAGCAGCGTAAGGGTGAGTTGTCCCGGCGTTATGAAGTGGAGGTTACGCCGGATTTGGTAGAAAAAGATGATGACGGCTGGTATCCTCAACTGCGGCTGCACTATTATCTAACTGTGGGGCGACAGTTTTTAGCCAGCCGGGACAGCAAAAGAGCTAAGGCACAGGCTGAAGCTGGGGAGAATGCTATCTGGAAGCCGGACTTTAACAAGGGGCAGATGTTGTCGTCGGTGCTGTTGTTAGAAAAACTGAATCTGCTGGAATTGCTCAAGCCAGGGGTACGTTTGCGGGGGTCTGATGAGGAAATGCAGCAGTTGAAACGGGCGGCTGTTGAGAATCGTTATCTTATCAAGACTTGCTTGAACGTGAGTATTTCGGAGAAATTTACCCCTGTGGCGATCGCACAGAAGTTACTCGACAAAATCGATTTGCGGTTGTCCTATGTTGGGCGGTTGGGGCCGAGGGGGAAACGGGAGTGTGTGTATAAGTTTGTTGGGACTGATGATGGGCGGGATGTGATTTTCCAGAAGTGGTTAAATCGGGAGTTGGTGTCAGTCACCAGTAATATAGATTTAACAACACCAATCACTGACACAACATCAATCCCCAGTAATCAGGATATGGAGGGACAGGAAAATCCGACTGATTCATGGTGGCAGCAGGTTAAATCTTATGCTGCGTTGGTCATGGAACGAGTGAAAGATGGTGTGGAATCAGTCAAAGAGTTTCTCTCCACTCTTACTTCAGATGAGCGTTGGGGAGTGATGGTGGCGTTTGAAGAGGCGGAGCCGCAGTTGTTTGGGCAGTTGGTTGCAGATGCTCCCAATTGGGTGGAATGCTTGGCGTAGGTTAGGGTTTGGGGCGATCACACCGTATTGATGCAATAACGCCCAACTTTACTAGGTAAGGTAGGAAGAGTACAAGAGCGGGGGAAAGTTTTTGCCTCTCCTCCCTTGCCACTCGGCCTACCCATATGTATCAACTTTAAAATGAAACTGTGTGTCGTGTTTTAGCTGAAGTTGTGTTTAAGATAGCGTGGGTTACGAACGCCTATAAGCAAAAACAGCGCCGTAATTAATCCACCGATAGCTGCCACTAAAAAGGTAGCTCTATAGTCTATATTGTCAACAATCCATCCACCTAGTATAGGAGCAAGGATAGTGGCAGGAGCGACAAGGGTGTTGCCAAGACCAATATAGGCTGGTCGTTGGCAATGATTACCAAATTCTAAGGTCATGACCGCAGCAATATTTTGCAGAGCCACCATACCTATTCCTGCTCCGATAAATACCAAGTAAAACCAGTTTACGTTTGGTGCTATACAAGCTAGAACCGAACTGAATGTACAAGCAAGACAACCTATTTGCAAGACTAACTTATAACCCCAGCGATCGCCACTCCAACCTAAAATTAAGCCAGCAATAGTTTGCGTGATCATCAATAAACTAGTAATTAAACCAATTGATGTTTCTGCCATTGCATATTTGTGTACGGCATAAAGTGTATAAAAAGGTAGTGGCATCAGTGCGAACTGTGAAAGCATACGCCCAATTACAAAGTAACGGAAATTTTGATCGGATCGGAGAATCACACTCAGACTCTCCCAAAATTCGCGTTTAGTTTGAATTACAGATGATTGTGTACTTACTGGCTCCCGTGTTCTAGACATAAACATCCAAGATACAGCCATCGCAACACTGGCACACAAAAAACAAACAGCAAAGTTAAATGGTTGGGTAAATTGCTTGAGCAGTAAACCAGCTATTAACGCACCACAAACGCTCATCAGATTAGCAGACGCTGCCAAAGCACCGTAAAAAATCCCACGGTTACTAGAGGGAATAATTTTAGCAACCATGCTTTGCCAAGCAGTAGCACTAAATCCACCACCTAATCCCTGCCAAATAAGTATGAGAAATGTCAACTCTAAAATAGTTTGATTATTAAGTTGTAGCTGTAATAAAGCGACCACAGCCAATCCTAAAAAAGGAAGTTTTTGATGAATTGTTAACAACATTACAGTTGGTTTGTAACAATTTAAGCGAGCTACTTTATCGGCTACTAATAGCTGAGGTAGTTGCCAGCCTAAACGCGGAATAGCTGGTATCAAAGCAATAAGTAACGAAGAATTAGTAAAACCACTAACAAATAGTGGAATTATCGTTATAAATGAAGCAAAACCAACCCCTAAGCCAAAAAATGCACTTTCAAAAATATTAACAGTAAAGTTATGGCGAAGGTCTTTTTGAATTTCAGAGTTAATCATTTTTTAGTGATTTAATTTTAGTAATTAATGCCTTTATTATGAAAAATAGGCAACCAGCATGAACAGATTCCTGTTAGTTTTTAATCACTTACTAAGTGGTTACAACTAACAAAAATCTGAATTCATTAAATGGTTCCCCAGTGGCTTACTTAAATCACCATCAACAAATTTTTTGTAAAGAAACTTAAATTATAAGTCTGTAATTTTGTTGTCAATTTGCGCTCCAACAACCTGCGGAGATGCTAAGTCGCGCGACACTTATCAATATCTCCAATATTTCAAAAATTAAAAGCAATTTTGCCCAAAATTATGATTACAGAACATTGAGTATAAAAAACAGCAACAAATAGTTCCAACAAAGCTTTATTTAGATAATGTTTTGGCTATTAGAATTTGTAAAGTAATTTTTTGCTAACAATTGTGGCGTACAGTTATTCCAAGTATAATTGCTTACGATTTAGAGTATTTATAAAAAAATCTGAGCTAATATGAGCAGCTCAGATTTTGTCCAATATTTCGATTGGTAAAACCTGGTGTACAGTCCTTACTAGGTTCGGACTTAAGCACAGGTTATGGAAAATCTAACCACTCCAGGCGCAAAAACCACCGAGAAAGGATAGTTTGACAGGTCTTTTATGTAAGTCCTGTCAGTTGTAGCGATCGCTGGAAACTGAGTCGGAATCATTGACAGCAAGCCAAACACAAGAATTTTATCTTGATAAGCATGACATTTTATTAGCCAATGTTTCATTAACTGCTATCTTTAATAACTCATTCAGAGAGATTCCTGCTGCTTTCGCCATAGTAGAAATCACACTTTTTGGCGCAAAAGAACAATACAACCCGGCTTCAAGAAACCAAGGTTGTCCCTGTGGGTCAATCCGGAAATCAAATAAACTATAATGACGACAACCCAAAGCCTGATGACACTTCTTAGCCACTTGCTGAACTTTTTGGGTGATTGGGTCGTTAGGGTCTACAATCCAAGACTTAATATTATCTTTAGCGGCGAAGCCCAAGTTGCCATCATCTGTTTGTTTGAGTTTATCAGCATAGTTGCGGATAGGTTTTTCTTGAGGGTCTACCGAATACTCTTCCAAGGGTAAACCTACTAGTTTACCGTCTTTGACGATGAGGCCGCATCTGACTTCTCGACCGAGTTGAATGAATTCTTCTACAATGACTTCTGAATCATATTCAAATGCTTTTTGCAAGGCAGCATCATATTCAGTAATATTTTTAACTAAGACTACCCCTAAAGAGTTGTCAGAACTTGCGGGTTTGACGATTGCTGGAGGTAAAATTGTCGGCAAGTCTCCTTGGCGGAGTAGTTCTCCGCGAGGTACTTTGACTCCTGCTGCTGCGACAATTGCTTTGGCTTTGGCTTTATGAGCAGCGATCGCCATAATATCTGGAGTATTGCCGATGTAAGGAATTTTTAGCAGGTCGAATAAAGCTCGGTAGTGCGTCATTCCCGGAATACAAAACATTTGTGGTAACACAAGGTCAATGTTTTGCGCTGCTATAAATTGTATGGCATCAGACAACGGCATCGGTTTTGCGATCACAATATCTTCTGGACTGAGGGAATGAGGAAATCGCCAGATGCCATCGGGTGTAATGTACGCAATCTGAAAGTCATAGAGCGATCGCTCTGCTGTTGCTGCTAGACAGTCTTGAGCATAAAGGCGTGATAAATCACAGTAAAAATCGTCTTGTGCAGATCCAACTAAATGAAGGATACGAAGTAATGGCATAATTTATCTTCCTATTTACTGTTGTGGTGAAAGTTTAGTGATTTATTTAGTTCTTGTATTGAATTATCAACGATAAAAATTACAAAAATCAATTCATCAATAATTACGGTAATATTTATTTTTTTATTAAAACACTTATTTTTCAAACTATTAGCAGAGTTCGTGATCTAAATATTAATTAGTACAAGTAATGCCATAAAACCTAATAAAATATTTTTGCATTTTCTTTAGGTAGATTAAATATTTTCTCTAGGTAGATAATCTAGCTCTATCAAATGATAGTTAGATAGGTATTTGACAACAATTAAAATTTATTTATTGCATTTTTCATTTACAGCGATTGGTTTACTAATTGGCACTAGTTAGTTATCGCTGCTATATGAATCAAAAAATTTACCACTACCGGAAAAATATCAAATGCTAAAGTTAGAATTGCCCAAAATCACCCTCCAAGAAATAGAAGCTTTTGAGCAAGATGGTGTTATTTGCGTCAAAAATGTTTTGGATAATATCTGGGTGGAACGGATGCGAAAAGCCGTGGATAAAAATATATCAATTGCTGGGCCTTTGGAAGTAAAAGGTATTTCCAAACCAGAAGGTAATGTAGAACATACTAATAGCTTATGGCTGGTTGATGCCGATTTTCGTGCTTTAGTTTTTGAATCTCCACTAGCGACCCTTGCTGCTCAAATCTTAAAATCAACAAAACTCAACTTCTTAGCTGACGGCTTTTTTGTAAAACAACCGAAAGCAACTAGCCGTGTTGGATGGCATAATGACCTCCCTTACTGGCCTATACAAGGTTGGCAGTGTTGTAAAATTTGGCTTGCTTTAGATAAAGTTAATCAACAAAATGGTCGACTAGAGTACATCAAAGGCTCTCATCGGTGGGGGAAAGAGTTACGTGAAGACTCAAATCCCGCGTGGTTTTCACAACCAGAATCTCACGAACTTTTATCTTGGGATATGGAGCCTGGAGATTGTTTAGTTCATCATTTGCTGACAATCCATCATTCAGTAACTAATATATCTTCTACACAACGACGTGCAGTAGTGACAAATTGGACTGGTGATGATGTTACTTATTATCCTCGTCCAAAGGCATGGCCTTTTAGACCTCTGGATGAGATTGACATTCCAGAGTTTGATTCATTAAAAGCTAAAAAACCAGGTGAGCCGATAGACTGTGATATGTTTCCTAAAATTAAATGGCATCGCTAGTTGGTGAATCCTACATTTAAATATGTCCAATAGTCGCGCACAGGAGGCAAAAGTACAAATTTTCTTTTACCTCCTGCTTGTTTTAGTAACTCTAAAACACGATAAAATTACTCTTTTAATCCCCACCTAATTCCACCAGTTTACCAATGTTGAAATCTATTTTTACCCATGCTTTAAGTTGTTGCAGATTCTGGAGTAAAAGTAAAGGAATTTGCCAGTGATGCAAAGTTAAAAATGGTATAGGATCATCAAGACAATAAATAGCGTCAGTACCTCGCAATAAAATATTAAGCCGTGTTTGCAATTGCTTCCAAGAACGAACCCCAGTGAGCCGCCAGATTTCGTGATATGTCCAGTAAGTAGGCTTGCTACTTGGCAAAGGTTCTAGAGGTGCAGCTAGGGGAGTTTTACCGAAATAAGCCTCTGCGACACCTGGATGATTGTAGAACATTGTGATTGCCGAATGAGTCCGGGGATTACATTCAATGGCATAAACTTGACCGTCTTCGGCTTGAATAAAATCGAAAGAGACTTGTCCAGTCAGTCTTAAACTCTTGACAAAGTGTTGTATCCATGCTTGGATTTGGGGGTTTTCGACGTTTTCATAGTTGATTTGAAATGCCGAAGAGTGGCAACAGCAATGTAATCTTAATTCTCCATCCCGCACTGTACTATGGGTACAGAATTCCTTACCGGGGATAAACTCTTGCATAATCCAAGGTGTTTCGGGACTGATGGGTAAACTTTTGACAAACGCTGCTGTCTGTTCTGGTGTATCACAGGGAAGTTTAGTTAAATTTAAGCGGCGAACCGAGTCATAATTAATACTTTTAAGAATGTATTTGCGGGTTTCTTGGCTAAAATCAAAATTGATAACTTGTTGAGGGTCTGTGATTTTAAAAGACTTAGGGACAGATAAACCAAGCGATCGCGCTTTCTCTGTAAAGGCAAATTTATCATCCAACATCTTGGTGATATCTGCATCAAAGTGAAAAACTTCACAGTATTCTGATAGTGCAGGCTTTGCTAAAGAGTCGTAGTAACTAGCAACCGGACTGCACACAGGTACATAAACATCAACCTTCTCTTTTTTGACAATCTCTATCAATGCCTGGATATAACCTTCTGGGTCTGATTGCGGAGCCGGAACTGTATAAAAACGACTCACAGCTTTTGAGAATCTATGACCAGACAACCAGTATTTGTGACCTTCAATCAGAATAACTCTGTGTCCATCTGCATGGAAGCTACGCGCAAGTTGCAAGGCTTTAGTCATCTTGGCTCCACTAACCAAGATAGTTTGAGGATGAGTAGCTACGACATTTTTGGTAAATGGTACTCTGACAATGCCCCATAGCAAAGATATCAGCACTATTAAAACATTGAATGGCAACGCTATTAGTAATAATGTCAAAGTACCAAGGGTCTTGAATAAAGCTACTATCTTTACCTTTATACCTGTAGAAGGCGTTGTAGATTCAGGCAGAGATAGAGAGATTGATTGTGTCATACGTCTTTCCTTTGTGTTGGTTGCAGAGACGTTGCAATGCAACGTCTCTACTTCGTTACGCTACGCGTCTAATCAAAGTCACACCATCTCGTATGGGTAACAAAACTTGCTCTACACGCGGATCGGCAGCAACAACAGAGTTAAACTGTGCGATCGCTTCACCGTTAGCGGTACGTTGTTCTGGCGGTAGGTAAACTTGTCCTTGCAACAATGTATTATCCACGCAGATTAACCCGTCAGTAGTTAGTAAGTCATTATCCAAGATTGTCTGGAAGTACTTTACATACTCCTTTTTATCGGCATCGATAAAGATTAAATCAAATGATTCCTTATTGGCTGCTAACTTGTGAAGTGTCTCTAAAGCCGGTGCTACTTCAACGACGATTTTATTGCCGTGAGGAGATTCATTAAAGCAAGCTTGAGCAAATTGAGCAACGTAAGGGTCAACTTCGCAACCTACCAGTTGCCCATCGCTTGGTAGTGCTTCTGCCATTGCCAAGGCTGAATATCCGGTGAACATTCCTACTTCTAAAATGCGCTTGGCTTTGGTCATGTGAACGAACATTTTCAATGTTTGTCCTTCGAGATGCCCTGAGAGCATTTCTTGTTCTAGTTGACGTACTGTTTCTCCATCACTGAAGCGTTTACTCCAGTCTTCTTTGCAGGTTTTGTGCGCCAATGCTTTTAATGCACTCGATTCTGGGGTGGTGTAATCATCCAAGTAAGGATCTAAACCTTGGGCTAATTGCACCGCTTGCGCCAAAGAATCTAATACCTGGGCAGGTATGTTGTTCTCTTGGGCTAATTTGAGGGTTTGTTGTAGCTGGGCTACTAAAATGCTGTGTGGTGTGATTGGTCTAGCTTTGGGAAGTTCTGCAACACTCGTCATCTGTTTACACCCCCAATAACTGAGCTTCTTGAGTTTCAATGTATGCGTCAACGCCTGCGCCGCTACGAGGGTATTTAGCACAAAGACGTTTGTGTTCAGTTAAGGCCGCATCAAGTTCTTCACGAGTCAAATCATTGGCAAAGAAGCACTCTCCAATCGGACGAGGCATAGCTGCGCGTTGTTTGCCGTCTCGTGTCAGGCTAATAGACTGAGTAGCATACCAGAGCAAATCCCCATCTAGTAGAGGATGATCGAGTGCTAAACCTATACGACTCATCAAGTCTAAGATGCGATCGCGCTCTTGTGTAGGAATATAACCACGTCTTGCTGAAATAGTTGCAGACAAGGCCATATCGATATTGACAGCATGACCGTGATATAGAGGTACTTGAGGTGCTAATTCTAGAGTCGGACTCCAAGTGTGACCGTAAGCAATAACCCGATCAAGGTCTAATTCATGCAAGTTTGGAGTTTCTAACTCCAACATAGTTTTGATTGCTTCGTAATTGACTCTATGAGCAATTTCTTTAATTTTTGGTGTACCATCCAAGTGTCCAAAATGAGTGGACAGCAGCTCTTCGCCATGTTCGTATAGCAGTTCAAAAACTTCTGAGTTAGCAACTACAGCAATTTTCACTAACTCTGCCATACCATTGCGAACTTGAGCCGTTGGCAAAGTTTTCAAAAATGAGAAATCCAAAATCACTTTTAAAGGTGCATGATATGCACCCAGGCGATTTTTTAACTTGCGATGATTTACCGCTACCTTAATTGCTACACCTGCATCGATTAAACCAATTAACGTAGTAGGGATGCGAATATAGTTACTCTTGCGACGGTAAGCAGCACAAGCAAAACCAGCCACATCAGTAATTAATCCACCACCGATAACTAAGACTGGTTCCTTACGAACTAAGCCGAAGTCTGAAAAAGTATCAACTATTTTCTCAAAAGTTGCAAGGGTTTTAGCTGGCTCAGTAATGATGATGGGAAATACTGTTAGCTCGATGTCATAGTGCTTAAAATATGACCTGATTTGCTTGCCATAAAGCTCATAGACATTAGCATCAATTACAGTTAAACAGCGTCCAAATTTTGCATAGCTATCTGCAATTTCTCTGTTATTAATATTGAAGACACCGTTGACATAAACAAGACTAAAATCAATTTTTTCGTAACCTTGTACGTGAAACGCTGTTTCTGTTGCCTCAAAGGTTGCTTGGACTTGATTCATATTCTTTGTCCTTTATTCAAATTGATTAGAAAATTTGATGATGTTGGCAGTAAATCCAATTTACTTTAATGAAACTGAGTAATAACTAATGCTTTTTATCCCAAAGAATAAAGACATCATAAACTAGGCTTTTAAGAAAAAAGCTTGCTTTTATGGCTGTTTAACAATGTTATTAAATACGAAGATTCATTGAAGTAAATTCTAGAGATTAGTTAACCTTCTATTCAGAAAATCTCTAAATTATTCAAATTTTTCTACAGTAAATCTTTCGCCATGAAGTTTGCATCCTACTTTTGGCGATCCCTGAATTTAATAATTGGAGTATTTCGCTGAATTTAGGATTATTCTACTAGATTTTAAATTAAAGGTTTTCCAATTGTTCGGTTCTGAAAAACTTCTGTCCTGGAGAACTTCTCGTATCGTTCATCTCCAAGCTTTAGTTTTAGTCTCGCACTCTGATTAACTTTAAGTTCGCTGTTATTTAGCATTATTGTTAAACCTTCTATGACTTTCCTCGTTTGAGTAAATTACTACTCAGTACTTAAGATGATTGTCTACGTAACCATTGAAAATTAAAGCTTAAATCTACATGAGTAAGTTTTTAAGAAAAACTAACTTTATTAAATAAAATATATTCAAAATTAGTTAAGTTGGTTTTTAAACTTTGTTTTTAAGCCATTTTAAGTTGAACAAAAAAGATTTCCTCCTAATTAATTAGAGTTGCGATACAAACTGTAACATTTATGCCTGAAAAATCATAACATATGTAAATCGTTCCGGGTCAATCTGCCATGCGAAGTGTACTAGGTAATAAAATATTTCTAGAAAGTATGTCTAAGGGTAGTTATTTTATACAGCGGTTAATTATTAAAAAATATTTTTCTTAGTAACAGCTAGTTCTAATATCGTGTCTGGTGAAAGACTTATCGTTAAGACCGCAGGTGGCACAGAAGCAGCAGTGAAGGTTTTATCATTTCTGCACAGATCCCTCAAATTACAACTTGTTTAACCCAAGAACCAGAGCAACTCCAGACCTCTCGCTTCGTTGATGAACAAGAACAAGATGACTCAACTAACAAGGAAGACCATCATGAGGACGAATATTCCGGGGCGGCAGCTAAAGCTGATTTTAATGTGCCTAAGCAGGAAATTGCGGAAGTCTGTAACGAGTTGAGGCGGTTGCGGATCAATCCTCAGCCTTGCTTGGGGGTGGTCAAGAAGCATTGGGATAATGTGTAGGGGGCGATTGATTGCTAGAGTTAAAGATGCGTAGACGCTTGCGGCTTGTCGCAGACATCGCAGAGGGTTGGTGTGATAATCCGACTGGGCTGTTCATCAACTCGTGCAAGAGTGGAGCCAAGGGCAAGAATACTGTCACTGCCGATGTTAGTGAGTGGTTTGAGTGGGCGAGGCGGCAGCGGATCGTACTGGCGATGTCGGGTAATGTGGTGTATGCGCCGGATGGGGAGGCTGTGGAGTTGCTCTCGATGATGCGGCGGTTTCCGGTTGGGGAATAAGTTAAATATTTTATACTATGCTTCAGTTACGGAAATGAGCCAATCTCAGCATTAAAATTGCTGTCAGCAATATCCAAAACATCGGCAATCCAAAATAAATTCCTGCGTAAACAGCATTAGTAGTGCGTGTCTTTATCGGCTCGACAGATAACCAAACATTCATTATCCCAAGATTAACTAAACCAAAAATCAAGTGTAAGGCTAATGCCAAAACTATTAAACCAATCACAGAACTTGTTCCTAAATTCAATCGTTGCCCCCAAAGCATGATCACCAACGTCATAGCACTAGCAATAGCTAACCAGCGAAGACCCATAACCGGGAAGAAGATGATCGCAGCTTCATTTGCTGTAATTCCAGGGTGTGTAAATGGTGATAGTGGCAACGACCACAAAAGTAGTAGAGCAGTAGTTCCTAGTGTTGTGAACCAGCTACCCCAAAAGAACGCTTGTTTCATTGGCTCATAGTTCTAGTAAAGGATTGTTTACTAAAGTTATACAGTTTGGGCAGCAAATAATTAACCTGAAATATTCATTTTGAAAAGAAAATATAAATTTCAAAGGCTTGTGCTGATATCAGCATCCCGTTTAAATGTTCCGTTCTCAACTGGAGATTACACACTGAGGACTTGTACTGTTTAAGGTGATCGCGCTACGGCATCGGTTCCTGATCAAGAATTACCTGGATGTGACTATTTTGGAGAAACTAACTCCTGTTGCGTTAGTGTTTTGGGTTGCCGCAGGCATCGCACAAAAACTACTCGATAAGATTGATTTTCCTTAAAAAGTTTGAGAAAATCTAGCAGTTTAGCAATAGGGCATCACTCGCAAGTTACATCTGCAATTTATCTTGTATCTCTTCCTCAAGATACTACTATGAAAAGGACGTGATTGTTATCGTCTAAAAATGACACTAGTTACACGACACTCTCTTAGAAAACCAGTAGAATCACCCAAAAAGTTGGCGCACAAGCATTTGACAGCCGAGCGAATGCAAAATGTTCGTTTGTTGCTACAAAACTTAATTGATAGCGAGGAAGCAACTGTTAAACTTGTGCTGGATTGTCTTTATGATGTTGGGGCAGCTAATTTCATTGATCAAAAGTTTCGTCCTCGTTTCTTGAATAAAACAATGAAGTTAATTGCTCGAATGTCTAAGCCTGTATTTAGAGTTTATGCTTGGCGTTGGTTTAGGAAAAAAAGTCCTCAGTTAATTGCCAATTGGTTACAAACTCAAGTAGCTTTTGTCACGCCAACAGCTAAACCTAAAAATGTAGTTGTTGAAGTTCCACAAGGAAAATCATATTCTCCAGTAGAGGCAGATAGTCTGAGAAAAGAGATAGTGTATTTACATCAACAGGTGAGATGGCTAACAGCAATTACAGTAGTTGCACTTTCAGCTTTAGGTATAACAATTAGTACAGTGAAGCATAATCAAATAGCACCATTACAAACTAGGCAGATATTACACAGGAATTTGAATTAAAGTATTATTCTTTTGAATCAAATTTACAACCTGTGATCTTCTCTGCAAATAGTAAGAATTCAGTACCCAGAATGAATAAGTATTTCTAAAATTAATAAATTGATTCCTCAAATTTTTCTCCCGATTTTTAAACACTCCTGACTCCTAAATCCTGACTCCTGAATACTTACTGTAAATATAATTTGAATTTGGTATGTTTTTCTGTTTTAGCTAAGTGTCTTACGAGTATCAGTAGCAATCAACAACAGTGATGCACCACTAAAGATAAAACTAATACCAACGTACAATCCGATTATCCAAAGCGAATTATTAGGCCAACTGTACCAAATAAAAATTCCCAGGATCAGAGTAATTATCCCATCCATTAATACTAACCATGACAAATTACCCCCAGTTCTGGCTTTAAAACAGGCAATTATTTCAAAAATACCTTCGGCAATAAAAATCGTAGCTAACACTAGTGTTAGAGTAAGCGCACCAGCTAACACATTACTCAGGAGAATTATCCCTGCAATGATGTAGAGAACTCCTAGTGAAAGACTGAGCCAAAATCCACGAATAGGTTTAGATTGAAACGATTTAATAATCCGCACAATCCCTGCAAACAGAAAGAACCAACCAAAGGCAGAGACAGAGAGAATCGTTGCTACTACAGGCATGAGTATGGCAATGATACCCAGAATAATCAGCACAATGCTCAGAAAAATAATCCGACCTGTACTTTTGTGAATACTTTCTTGAGTTTCAGGCGGAAGATCTAGTATCATAAACTTTCTTCAGGTTTGGCTAAGGTGATAATCTTTAATATTTGCAATACCTTGCAACAAAAACCTATACCCAAAGAGATACCCAGTGCAAACATTGCGGACTATCCCGCGGCATTTCTATTCAAACTAACCTGTTGTTTGGCTCAGGACTTGCTATTTGAGAAAGTAATAATAAAGATTTAAGAATTAAAAAGTTATTCATTTAACCTAAAACATCTATAACTTTACTCTTAGCCTATAGCAACCTATTAACAAAGAATCACTTTTTCAAAAAACTAACATTAATCAGAGCTTAATTTTAGTTTAAATTTCAGAATTTACTCAAGTAAAATTCTAAAATTCATCTAAACTTAGACTTATCAAAAGTATTTAAGTGTTTATAGAGCAATGTCTATGACTATTTCAATGTACCAAGCTTCAATCCCTGTTTCTCTTCATGTACTCAATAATCTCATAGCCATTCTGGAAAAAGGTGCTACCTATGCAGAAACTAGAAAGATAGAGCCTTCTGTATTGCTCAATAGTCGTTTGTACCCAGATATGTTTCCCTTATCTCGCCAAGTACAAATCGCCTGTGACATTGTTAATAGAGGTGCAGCACGGTTAGCAGGCACAGAACCGCCCCAGTTTGAAGATAATGAAACAACTTTTGGGCAACTGATTGAACGCATTCAAAAGACTATTTCTCATCTCAATACATTTCAACCTGAACAAATTGATGGTTCAGAAGAAAAAACAATTACCTTACCAATACGTGACAACACTTTATCCTTTCTAGGAATGCAGTTTCTCCTATACTTCGTTTTACCAAACCTTTATTTCCATGCCACAACTACCTATGACATTCTCAGGCACTGCGGCGTAGAACTTGGTAAACGTGACTTCCTTGGTCAAATTTAAAGTATGTGGTTTTTCGAGTGGAATGCTTTATGATGACTTTGTTCAGATTTAGTCAATGCGCTTGGAAAACCAGCAACTCAACCTGTTTGCAGATGTAAAATCTACCTCAGCACCCAGAACAAATCAACTGGTGATGAGTGCCGATGCTCTACTGAAGTGGAAATCCCGAATACTCGCTCATCAACAACGGGTGAGAGAAAGCCAACCACCACAGCAAACATCTTTATTCGACCTCACCCCCAAGCACTGCGATCCCGATGCAATTGACCCACTGACGCTACAGCTTGTCCCAATGTCATTCTACCGAAAACCTGCTGATAGTCAAGGTGAGGCTTGCCTGTATTTCATTCTGGATTCGGCAGTTGGTTTAGTGCTTTATGTTGGGGAAACTTGCCGCAGTAACAAGCGGTGGAAAGGGATTCATGATTGCAAAGACTACATCGCCAGTTACCAGGATTTGCATTCTCGATATGGGTTGACGACGGCCGTGAATGCAGCTTTCTGGTGGGATGCGCCTGTTGAGCGACTCGCACGGCAACAGTTGGAGTTAAAGTTAATTCTCAAGTGGCGAACTCCGTTCAATAAAGAAAACTGGAACTTGTGGGGTCAGCCGTTTAAGTAAACCTGCTAGTAGTCAATCAAACTGGAAACATTACTTCTGCAATTGCCACAATCTTATAAGAGAAATCGATATGAAATATTTCCATTCTCGTTCACTTCAAAATCAGCACTGAGTTCCAAAGCTTTCTCATCTAAATATTGTTTAGCTAACTGAGTTGATATATCAGCATTTTTCGCTAGTTGCAATACCGTTATTGTTCCAAAGTTGCTTTCAAGCAATTCTAAAAACACTAAGCGAATCCGCTTCTGTTCTGATTCAATAAGAAATATTTGTTCTCTTTTCTTCTGCTGTACTAAAGACCAACTTAAACCGCCCCCAATGATTGTTGACGGAATAGTGAAAATAATTAAAGCAGCTACAGCACCTTCTTTGTCTTTAGGCGCAGCTTTAGGATTCATCATTTCCAGGAACATAAAAATCGAAAATGGAATCCCAAATCCGAGAAAACAGAATGCTAAAAGTTTTTTAATTAGTCTCATTTGACATCATACCTCTACCGCTCACAACCCACACCATCCCCATCTCTATCAAACCCGTGCGGATCTGGTGGAACCACTCTAAATCTGCGATAAGGAATATCAGGGCAGTTCAGGTCTGCCGAATTAGGTGAAATGCAAATATCGGGATAAGACGGTTCGCATTTCTGGACTTGGGATTGTGCGGTTGTCCCTTGAGTTGTTTTCTTACCGCGCCTAAAATCCCAAGGCATCACCGACTGCGATTGATTCCAAAAGCCCAGCTTCTTACTTTTAGCATCAGCCTCAGCTTGCAGAAATTGGCCAAGGGTGCGATCGCATCCTTTGAGATACTGCCGATAAACTACAGCTTGTCCTTCTTGCACCATTGTCAGGTTCACCGAACGGTTATTCATGAAAATCTCAGCTACTACTCTTTTGTACTTATCACGCTTAATTGACCGAACTTGCACAGACTGTCCCGCTGGCAGAAGTTTTTGAAGGCGAGATTTAGATTGCTGACCCCAAGGGTTTTGTTTGAGTTCGGGTGCATCCACACAACCAAGCCGAACAGTAATTGTTTGCCCTTGTTGATTGCGAACTCTTAAGGTATCGCCATCACTCACGCTAACCACTGTCATCTTTGGGAGACTCGTTTGCGCTAGTGTTGGCACTCCAGAGAGCAACAGTAGGGATGCTGCGAGAATACTGGCTTTGTTCATCTATGTAAACATCTCCGATACTCTCGTTTTTGTTCATCTTTCTGTTGATGATTTATAGAACTTTCATAAATTCGTGAAGGATGAGTCAATGCAATCTCAAGAAATTTTGTATTTTCAAACTCAGAGATCTGAATTGCTTGTTGAACTGATTGAATATTTATTCTCATGATATAATTTTGATTTTTATGTTGGTCTTAATCAAAGCATTTATTATAATAATACTTTTGAGAGCTATATCTTTTTAATGCTAGAGTATACAGATATCAAACGTTGTTTAACCAAGTAGTCAATTTGGTAAATAAGCGAACCTTGAATTAACCATATAATTCCAAATATCACTATAATTTGCTGCTCAAACTGAGTGTAAGTTTCAGGAGGTTTTGCATAACTCAGATGAAATACGGGTAAAATGATAGTACATAGCAATGCAGCGACAAATGTAGACAAGATAATTACAACCCAGCCATATAACCCTTCCCACCAACTCATTAATTTTGGTAATAATCCTTTTACAATACCTACTTCTGGTGCTTGAATTTCTGAAATAAAACGGCTGAAAATTAGATGTAAGTAATGATGAGTAAAAGCAATAACGACAATAGGAGAAAGTATGGTTATTATTCCAAATATAGCTAGTAATTCTGGGCTATCCGCCAACTTAGCAACACCATATCCTAATTTTATTGAAATCTCAGCTACAAATCCAATTACTCTTAGAAATATCATTAAAATAAAGGATTTTAACCAGCAACTAGGATATGGTAGATATGCAGGCCAATGAGACTTTCTCCGTTTTTGTTCTGCATTATCTACACTACTGGGTTTATTCATAGTATGAAATTAAAACAATTTTCTATGTCTAGTATTCCCTTTTTACAGCTATAAACATCATTTGTAATGTGCTGTCTGTTCTGGCTGGTAAATAATCCTATTTAGGTTTTGCCTAAAAAATAAAGTAGCAACACTCAATTGCTAGAATTCTGACGCTTAACAGGCTTTGGCTTGGGAATTGGTTTAGGCGCTGGAGTTGTATTTTCTGGAATCTCATAATTAGCCACAGCAGAGGCGATTGCCTGTATTTGCTGCTCACTCAAACACTCAGGGCAGCTAACCATTGCTTGCAGCAGTGCAGGTACACCTTGAAAGACTTGCACTGAACAATTGTTCACTCCCAACCATTTGGCGATAGGGAAAACCACAGGAGCATAAACGCAACTATCAGGTAGATTGGGAATTACAGAAACTATCCATTGAGCAAACATCTGTTGATGGTAAGCACTTTGAGACGTTGGACTATTAGAGATTGCCACCCAATTATTGCCTTCTCGACGTTTCCACTTATCGTTGTATGCGCTAAATGAACCCTTCCAAGTCTTGATTTCTAGTAAAAAAATGCCTTTTGTACCTATAATTAAATGGTCTATTTCAGTTAAACCACCGGAGTTGTTAGTAGGGATTAAGGCATTATTGAACATTACCCAAGTATCTGGAAAGCATTGGAATATAGCTGATATTCCCCATTCACCCATGCTACCTTTGAGTTGATTTTTGGCTTGCTTAAATTCATAAACGAATGAAGCTAACCCACCTAATGTACTATCACCTAAAGCTTGGTGAATTTCCTGATGTACAGCAGACTTTTTAGCTGTGATTTTTTCTTGGAATACTGCTCTTAACTTTGATGACTGTTGCAGAGTTCTCATAACCAATTCTTCAATTAACTTGAACCGGAGTTTGAGCAGGCTTTGTTTGCATACTGCTGGGTGTATTTAACTTGCGAGATAATGCCAGCACACCCATAGCAAATTGCTGATATACTTCAGGTGACTTATTCATGAAGATGACGATAGAGTTACGGTGGCTATGAATTGCTAAATACCGATTTTTATTTGTAATTGCATATATGATTAAAGCAGCACCTAAACAGATGATAATTAAGCCACCGAAAAAAGAATGAGCTAGTAAACCTAAAGCAAAGAAGATGCAAGAACCTCCTAAACCTAGCAGTCCATAAATAGGTGCTTCCTGAGTCTCAACTGAATCAATATTTTGAATCCTTATCCAAGTGTCTTTCTTCTCTAAGAAGGTTTTAACTGTAGCTTGAAGAGTATCACCAGTTACTTTGACAGTTATTTGCCCTTTAGCAGGAATTAGAATATTCCCCCACACCTGAGCAGGTTTTCCTGTAATTTCAGGAAGAGGCTGATTACTTTTCATACTTGTCTTACCATTTATTAGATGCTTTACCTGATGCTTTAGCCTAGTTGCTATTATTCAATTTGGTACTTCTTCAACAGTCAAAGAGCGAATTAACTCTCGGATTACATCTGTTGCTGGTCGTCCTGTAGTTGAACAGTATTTTTCTAATCTTTCTGCTTCGCCTGATGTCAGATTGATTGTCAGCCTTTTAACAGCCCATTTCTTATTCACAGGTTCATCAGCCTTATTTGATACCACTTCTTTAATATCAATCATCTAGACTGTTGCTACCACGATATATCTAATGGAATTAGATTCAAGATGCTGTTAAGAAACAGCTACTATCTTTAAACCTGTCATGAAGTGCTTAAATGAATTCTAGAGTGTGAAGTTTTAAAAATTTAATAGCGAGAACTGTGAATAGAATATAAGCTAAATTTTTTTATAAGGTTAAATATTCAGTAAAAATACATGGTTACATTAGCTTATCAAACGCCCATCTAAAGATAAGCTGATTGATTGTACTTGAGTATTTAAACGGATGAAGAAAGTATGTTAGCTGGTGCTGCTTTAAGAAAAACAGGTGATGCTTGGGAATTCGCCTCAGAATCTGCACTAGAAGATTTTCTCTGGGAAAATCTTCAGCAATTGTTAGGTTTTACCCCTCTCAAACGACAATATGCTGCTAAGGGCGAATTCTGCGATATCTTAGCCTTAAATGAAAGTAAACAGTTAGTAATCCTAGAATTAAAAAACGCTGAAGATAGATACGTTATTCAGCAGCTAACCCGTTACTATGACAATTTGCTAGACGAACGACCTTTTCCTGAACAAATAGACTACAGCCAACCAGTTAAATTGATAGCCGCCGTACCCTCGTTTCACAGGCATAATCTGATTGATTGCAAGTATAATCTACTCAAAATCGATTTATTACAGATTCAGATATTAAAAGATAATCAACAGTTTTACTTGCGTTTGCAAGACATCAATACTAATCAAACTTGGTCAATTCCTATTCCCTATCAAGAACTAAATTTCAGCAGTACAACACATGACATTCCAGCAGCACCGCAATTGCTTTTAGATTGGCTTGGTGCTTGTACCGGGGAGGAACAGCAAGCAATTCTCAAACTTCGAGAGAAAATTTTGAGTTTTGATGAGCGAATCACAGAAGAAATTGAGGGCAGGAATACTATCAGGTATGGCAAAGGCAAATCTAAACCTGTAGCTGAAATTTGCTATCACAGGACATCTCATAAACCAGTTGTGTTTCTGTGGTTGCCAACTCCTAACTCACGACAAAAAGAAGTAATTGGTCGTTTACGGCTATGGCTAGAAGGTGAAATAGTTACTCATGTTGGTCATGTGCCAGAGGGTTTTGGACGAATGAAACTTCAATCCGAATGGGATGCTATGCCACGAGAAAAACGTCCGGGAAATTTATATTGGAGTCTTTCACATAAATCATTTATACCTGTCCCAATTCCTCAAGGTTACAACGATGTTTCTAACTCTTTGGAATCTTTAGCGGATTTAGCACTGACTAAGTGGCTTGCTAGAATTTGATATCTATCTCGAAACCCCTTTAGATTCCCCTTAATTTTTTACAATAGCCCCTAAAGTGCCATTGACTGCACGTAAATAATCATCTGGGGATAACAGAAGTAGCATTCCTCGTATTCCCGCAGAAACAGTAATCTGCTCAAATAGTTGTGCTGTTTCATCAACATAGACCTTATAGCTTTTTTTACTTGCTAAAGCCGTTACACCTCCACGAATATATCCTGTTAGTGGCTGGACTTCTTTGAGAGCTACTGTCTCAACCTTCCGATTTCCTGAAATTAGTGCTAAGGCTTTTAAGTCCAACTGAGCGTTTCCAGGTATAACAGCAAAACCGATACCTGTTGTTTCACCTCTGACTACTAAAGTTTTAAAAACCTGCTCTGGAGGAAGCCCCACTTTTTGCGCTGTACTTTGGGCTGCCAGATCATCAGGATCTACTTCATAGCTTAGGATTTGGTAGATAATGCCTAGTTTATCAAGTAGTCGAGCAGCATTCGTTTTCATCAACTTTTCGTTATTCTAAGTTCCTGAGCGTCCTAGCACAGTAGTTCAGTAGTTCTTTAAATTATCCTAGATATTAAGCAAGTAGTGCAAATTCCACCATGACCACAAGTATAGCCATTGCAGAAAAAATTACTACCCTTCGCCAAGTTGAGGAGAAACTAGGAATAAGACTAAGTGAGGATAGTCAATTTTTTACCGAATGGAGGGCTGAAAAACCTGAATTAAGTGAAGCAGAGCAGACGAGATTAGAGCAAGTTCGACAAAATTATCTCTATCAAATCTCTTATGGAAGTCTTTTAGAAGAAACTATCAAAATGGTTGTCCTGTCACCATTACTTGAACTGGCAGGCTTCTACCAAGCACCCTACAGATTTCAAACCGAGGTATCTGTTGAGATTGAAGCTCAGGGAGATAATGAAGAGATTTTGCGCGGAAGAATTGATGTTTTAGTTTTACAAGGTAAATTGTGGATTACCCTAATTGAGTCAAAAAAGACAACATTTGATCTAGAGTTAGCAATTCCCCAAACATTAGCTTACATGGCTGTTCATCCCAAACCAGAACAACCTTTGTATGGCATGATTGCCAACGGTAGCAGCTTTTTGTTTGTCAAAACCTTGGGAAAAAAGTATGGTACTTCCGATCTATTTGCCACGCGCTCTCAGTACCTTAACAATTTATCTGGAGTTTTAAAAATCCTCAAGCATTTGGGTAGCATTGTTACAGAGTCTTAAGCTACAGGATTGTTGCATTATTTCTTTGTTGAATTAATTTCTGATTTCCGACTCCAACAGCTTTAAAACTTTTTCTTCCAAAGCACTTAGATAACTCCGCTTCAGCTTCCCAACGACTCCAAAAACCTCTGCACTGATTCCTCCAGTCCACTCGAATACATTTGATTGTTTAACTTAGAGCTTACTAGTGGTCAATAAATTAGCCTGGATGGTTGATGTAACGTGACAAAACTTGGTGGAAGTGCCGGATACGAGACTCTTGGTATCTGCCCAACGTAATCCTAGACTTTGCAGATGCCTTTAAACCCTGTTGGATGCGGCGTAGGTTCGAGGTGTCTTGATCGAAGACTTCACCCAGCCCTCCTAGCTGTGGGGCATTAGTCCAGCTTTCATCGGCTGTCAGCCAATGGGTTTTGGCTGCTGGTGGACGATTCTGCGGTGGACATGGCAATAGCAGTAGCACTTCCATGATGCAAGAATTCGGGTCATTGCCATTTGGTCGGAATCTATACTGGAGTGGTGCGCCAACACCGACCCAAGGCATAAAATTCGGGAAGATAAAGTATTGAATGGCATCCAGCATTTCCGTATCAGAGAACTTTGAGCAGTCAACACCAAGCTGATTCAACATTTTAGCTCTTGCACCCTCAGCCGCATACGCACGAGCCGTTACCCCAGGCGGCACTTTTACCTCTGCTAGATCAGCACCTTCAAAAGCGGCTAGTGCCTCGGCTAATGCTTGTTGATCGAGTTGAGTACCTAAATGCGGACTCTGAACTGCAAAAGGTGTAATCATCCGGTTGTGCCGACCGTACACATCGTATTGCGAATTGACATCACCAGTAAATTTCAAGATTTGTGGATGAGTTGCTACTGAGTGATATGCTTCCATAAACGCTTCTTGTGTCACTTTCCAATTGGCTGGCATCACTTTGGCTACATGGCCTGCACTAAAGCGATCTTTGAGCGGGAAATATTGAAAATGTTCGGGTAGATTTTCCAGATAAACTTCTAATGGTTCGCAACTGGGATCAAAGTTAACAAATACAAAACCCTGCCACGTTGCTACTTTCACCTCTGGCAAACTAAAGTCATTCTCGTCTATATGCTCAAAATCCCATTGGCAAGGAATATGAGCAAGTGTGCCATTGAGTTTCCATGTCCAACCATGAAACGGACACCGCAATGCCCGAACGTTACCATCCTCAAGGCACAGCTTTGTGCCTCGGTGTAAGCAGGAGTTATAGAATGCTCGGATTTCGTTAGCCTTACTACGAACAACGATTACTGATAGGTCGGCAATGTCATACACTATGTAGTCACCGACATCAGGAATATTCTCCTCACGACAAGCCCATTGCCATACCTTCTTCCAAAGTTTGTCTACCTCAATATCGTGATATTCCTGAGAGAAAAAAACTTCCCGCGCCACTTCCTGGGTTCCCAAATTAGGTGCTGATTCCTCTAACAACACCGGCGGTACAAGGCGGGTATCATCTCGCAGCAGATCTTGGACTGTGGGAATTTGGTGTTGAGAAAAGTTAAGTGTGGTCATAGCATTCTCATGTTAATTGAGAAACATTGCTGAAATTGTTATATTCTAAGCAAGACTTGAATGCTCTTGCCACAAACTATTTAGTTGCTTGCCTCTCCTCAGTAGATAATCTTCAAAAATCACTTTATACCCATCTGTCTATGGTGATATTTTTATCACACTGTATTCTCGCTCAATCAAACTCAATAGCTTTTCTTCCACCGCCGTGAGATAAGGACGGTTCAGCTTTCCCAACGACTGCAACAGATTTTTGACTGTCTCCTCCAGAGAATCAGAATATATTCGAGCAAGGCGATCGCACACTTCCTGCATCTGCTGGCATTCCTGGGGCAGATAATTGAAAGACTTGAGATGCTGAACTCCAACCGTCAGTTCTTTATCCCAAGTTCTCACGGTACAACTGAAGTCATTCACTTGGCTAACAATCGCCCAACAGCCGCCTTTACCCCTAAGTTCTGGGTTGTCCTTTGCAAGAATTTGGCAGACTTCACCGATTTGGTAGGTGTTGGGTATTTTGGTACTCTCCATTATCCTTTGTACGACATCTTTAACAATGCGTCCTGACGGCACTTTGCCCTTGGCTTCTTGCACTGCGGTCTGCCATGCTTCTTGCTGTTGTTGGGGTTCTAAAGCTACCAAAGGTCTGACTTGACGTTCATTTGTCGGAAAAACTTGTAGGTCAGCTTGAGATATTTCTGAATTTTGTAAACCATTGGTTAACAAATTATCCATAACTGCGGCGGCAGCAATTTTATAACTTGCGGCAATCCGCGTGTAACCAAACCTGTCACGGCAATATTCCTCAAAGGTTTTGTGAGTGGAACGGTATAACCTGCGATCGCGTAATTCTGCCAAAGCCTTACCCGCTTCAAAAAACGCCCTCTCGACTTTGCGTTTCAAGTGCAAGCGATCGCGTTGCTCATCTTCGGTTAATTCTGGTACTTCAACGGCGGGAACGTCGATAGTTGCTGAAGCGGGATCTTCTGAAGGGGTGATGTCTGAGTTGAGTGGTGAGGTAGAGGTGGTTTTTTTGCGTTTATGGGGTGGGGTGTTCATCATTCCACCTCTTTCCGTTTATTGGTATTTGCTTAGAGTTAAGTCCAAGAGATTCCAAGTTTTGCAGATCGTTGCAATCAATTTTTATCAGAAGCTAGAAACACAGAGCCAGAGGATCAAACTTGATTTTGAAGTAGACACCGAATTTAACTCAAATTTTCTCAAAGTGCCTCCTAGTAAAGCATTTAGTATTTCTTTCATCTCAATTTATGCAAATCTGACTCAGTTTTTTCAAATTCTGTTGCCACTGAAATGAAGGTAAAGCGTTAAAACCGATGGCTGAAGGTTACGCATCCTTTAGTTCTCCACTCTTCTTGGCGCGTTCTACTTCTTCTTCGCAAATGACTTCTATCAAATTTGATAGAGAACGCTTCCGAATCTTGGCTAACCGTTCCAAGTCAGACTTTAATGCTTCATCCAAATAAAGCGAGATTCGCTTTTTGGCTGTAACCACCGATAACACCATAACGCTACTCCAAAACTATACTCCCTTCATTGTAGCACGAGGGTAACGCTACTTTAGCACAATAAAAATGTTGTAGTAGCATTAAAGTAGTGCTACCATAAAAATAGAGAAAGCACCCCGACTGCGAATCTAAAGTGCTTTCTCTGCCCTTATATTCAAGGAATCTCCATTATGACCCAAGTTACATACACCCAACAACAGCTACGCTGCAAATCCCTACCCCAGCTAAAGCGCATCTACAGCGAAGTCGGCTGCACAACAGAAGTAAACGACAGACGCTACAGAGACGAATGGATTAGTGCGATCGCTAACTACCAAGAAAGCAAACTTCAAAAGGTTGACGAGCAGGACATAGCTCAAGGCGAGTTCGACGGGTACATCGCAGATCAAGCCCAGGCTGTTACTCCAGAAGAATTGACAATCAGAGAAATCAACTTCTTCGACAATGAAATCTTTTACGCTGCTGGTTTAATAGCCATCATTACTTACGACAATGATTTAACTCGACCTTGGATGGTCATAGTTAACGGTAAAGAGAGATTCCGCGCTAATACATGGGCTAGATGCCACCGCTTCATCGAATGGCATTATAAGGACGGAACACTCAACGAAGAATTTATAGAACTACCAACCCAAACAACACAACCAGCCCTGCCACCAACAGAACAGTTAGAAGCAGAAGAACCCTGCACAACTGGCAACGAAATCATGGTGCAGATTTTCAATGCCTGTGAACAGCACGGATTAGAACTGCTCGAAGACGGCATATACCTCAATGACGTAAAACTCGGACAAGCAGGCTGCACAAACGGTCACTGGTGGTTCACAAGCGCAACCCAAGGCAATCAAGAGAAAGTCTTTTGCGATTCTGCGGCGGATGCCGTATGGCTGTTGCAAATACCGGATGGTTTACCAAGCACTAACGAATATCTGCAATATCATCCGCTTGAGCAACTGTCGTCGGGGGAATTGCAGGGGTTATTTGAGACTGCGGCGTTAGTGGGTGTGTAGGGAAACAGTGGGCTTGGATGCCCACTAGACCGAATCCAATAACGTACCAGCTTCAAATATAGCTATCAGCTTGATAATAGCCCTCAGTAATTTTCTCATCAATCCCTTCATTCATAGCCAAAACCATGACTTGTGCAATCATCACCCTTGAACGATGCTGGTATTTGTCGCCTCCTTGGGGTCAACAAATTCCATCCCTAGAAGTGAACCTCTCCGAGAAAGTCTACCTCACCGATTCCAAAACATTCGGCTACTGCTGCGGGGTGTTGTGGCAACAAGACGGATGGGTTTATGCAGTGAAGTGCGAGCGCTCAATCACCTACATCACTAAACACGAGATTATCGGTACTGGAAGGGTTCAGTCTACTTATATGAGAAAACCTGCGTTTGTTCTGGGCGATCGCGTCATGCTCCGTATTGATAGTCATGCCACAAAGCAGCGTTTGGTTTTGGGGATTGTGCTGGTGAATAACGCTTGGTTTTACGTTGTCGAGCTAATGTCCCCGGCTTTGGTTCAACCACTGGCTGCACCTGCTCGTTTTCCGTTGGTGGGCGAAACAGATTTAATTCGAGTTTGTATGTAAGTATTTTTTAACAGGGAGCAACGATTATGTCGTCTATCGAAGTAGCCCAAATTATTGACCAGATAAAGCAAGAGATTACTGTTGACTCTAATGGAAAGGGTAAAGCCAGCATGAAAGCTACTGCTCGATTAGCTGGTGTTAGCGACAAAGCTATTGGTAAAGCATTAGAAAGCGCGAACCTGGAACCATCTAAACTCGCCCTAATGCTTATGGAGCAAGGCTTTGATGGGGCGAACCTAAAAGATTGGAAAACGAATGGCATTCCAGACATTGCGATCGCTATTATTCTTGACTACTACGCTTACGAAGCAGGCCGCTACTGTACAAAACAAGCAAAGGTAATCTGCCGAACATTCAAAACCATCGGTGTTCGCGCCTGGATGCAAGACATCATGGGCTGGACAAAACCCACCACTCAACCCCAACAACTACCCACACCAACACTTCCTCCAGTTGAACAGCGATTGCACACTCTTGTCGAAGCAATGAAAACTTTAGCCGAATTGACTGGTGGACGACTCAACCCTTATATGGAACAGCAGTTTAAGGACTATGCTGGGAATCTTTTGGCTGAACACAACCGGAAGATGTTGTCTCCTTCAGAAGAACGCTGGCTTGGGGTGGTCAACTTTGCAGAGAACCAGTTGGGGAGAAAAGTCCCCCTAAGTGGTTCACACTACCGAGGGCATCTAGGTACATGGGTTCGCACATTTTACCCACAATTGGGTGAGCGCCAAGAAAACAGACTAGTTAACGGCACTCAACAACCAGTTTACGTTTACGCGTGTCATGACCCTATCGTAGTTACGGGGTTAACCAAAGCAATTGAGGAGTTTTTCACACACCCGAATCCTGCGGCGGCACTCAAGAAAGCAGGGGCATTCTCTAAGAAAGCTGTGGTTACTGCTTGATGGTTATCGGTCATTGGTCAACAGTCATTGGTCATTGGTCATCGGTCATTGGTTATCAGTCATCGGTCATTAGTCAACAGTTAACAGTCAGCACTCAAAACAGGAGATTTTATGATTATCCCTTTTGATCTACAAACCCAAGTTATAGCCACCGATGGTAGGAAGTGCATCATCAGTACGGTTTACGTCGATATTATTCAAATCCTGACTTCACCAGCAGAAGCACTTATAGACCCCGAAATGCAAGGCACTATAGACATGATTGCCCTTGGTGGTGGTTTTTGTGGTGATGGTGTTGATGAATTTCTTTTAGATGCTCTTAAAGAGCTTGAAATTTGGAAATTCGTGCAAGAAGTTAATAACGGAGATTATACGTATTGGGTGTTATCTCCACTCGGTCTATTACTCAAAGCTGAAATTAAATAAGTTTTAGGAGAATTTATGAAAGTTGTAGTTCAAATAGTCGAGAAAGTCGTTAGTGAAGCACACATTTATATACCAGATGGAATGACAGAAGCAGCTATCAGACAAGTCATTACAGAGGCTTTGTTGCATGAAAGAAAAAAAAGACACACCAATCTGGTACTAGAACAGAAGTTAGTTGTCTACTTTGTAACTGTCTGGCTTGCCCAACTGGATCATGCGGTTAAGGGCGGCACACTGTAGAAATAGCTCGACAGCTTGATTGTTAAAAAAGCGTCGTCGTAACTTACCACCAAAAATGGTTTTGAGTCGAAATATAGCTGTCTCGGATAATGAACGGCGATGATATCCACTCTCTTGTTTCCATTGCTTGCGCCCAACTTGATTCACTCGTCGCAGATTTTCATCTCTGGGATGGAAGTGTGTTTCATTGTTGGTGTGTTGTTGGATTTTGGCGTTGCTACGCGGTGGAATTATGGCTTTGGCCCCGTGTTGTGAAATGGTGTCGTAACAACCTTTTGTATCATAGCCACCATCACCAGATACTTGTTCTATCGGTTGCTCAATCTGCTCCAATATGTCAGGCAGTACCTCGCAATCAGCCATATCATTAGTAGTCACCACCGCACCCAGAATTTCGCCGCTTTCACAGTCAACGCCTAGATGCAACTTCCGCCACGTCCGTCGTTTTCCTACTCCATGTGTGCGGACTTTCCACTCACCTTCACCATAGACTTTTACACCAGTTGAATCCACTACCACATGAACAGCTTTGTCTTTTGGGATAACTGGTAGTTCCACAGACAACTTGCTCAAACGACGAGACAGCGTGGAATGGTCTGGTACTTCTAGCTCAATTCCCATGAGCGTGAACAGCGATTCTAAAAACCCCTCTGCTTGTCGCCCTGGTAAATGAAACACCGATTGGATTGTTCCCATAGTGGCGATTGCCACATCACTGTAATGATTCGATGCCCCCTTTTTCCCGGTTTTTTGCTGATTGCGCCACTGCTCGATGATTTCTTCGTTCACCCAAAAAGTTATACTGCCTCGTTGCTTGAGGGCAGCATCATAAGCGTTCCAATTCTTAACTTTGTACTGGGCTTTCGTCTTCATATGCAGGGTTAGGCGGCTCGAAAACATCGGCTATAAGTAAATTTACCATTTTGCCTATTCACGCAACAACGCCCATTACAGACCGATATAATTCCGGCGAAATAACTCCTGATTTGAATATTTTTCAGGTGGATTTTGAGTCAATTAGCGCAACGATTGTTAAAAATCAAGACTTGGCAAACATTGAAGAGGAAGCAGCATGACAGTCACACCATTATTAACACAAGAGACAACTGTTACTCCCACTCCCACCGTCACCCGACACCCTCTCAACTTCTACGAGTCTCCCTCGTGGTTCACAACTGAGCTATTGCGTCATGTCCGGTTATCAGGTGTGATTGGTGAACCTTGTGTTGGGCATCGGGCGATCGCATCATTACTTTTGGCATGGCCCGACACCAAACAAATGTGGACGAACGATATTGATCCACATAAGGCGGCTGATTACCATTTGGATGCAACGCTATCTGAATCTTGGGCTAAATTTCCCGAATGCGACTGGATCTGCACTAATCCACCTTATGCCGAATTTGCTGCACCTATTATCAAGAATGCTTACCACAAAGCCCGTGTTGGTGTTGCCGCATTTTTGTTGACCAGCTTTATTGAACCCTGTGATGACCGAGCGGATTTTCTGATGCAATATCCGCCGTCATTAGTGCTGGTATTGCCCCGCTTTTGTTTTCGCAAGGATAAACGGGGTACTCGCTGGGCCACCGATAACATCACCATCTCGTGTTTTGTGTGGGACAAACGTGTAACCACGCAGCGCATTATCGTGCGTCCCAAATCTCAAATTGTTGGGTTTTACAAGAATCCCGAACAGGCTATTTCACAAGAACGGGCAGAAGAAATTGTACGGGCGATCGCTTGTCTTGAAGTCAGTACGAATTATTCAAGATCATTGGCAGCCAGACAAGAGCAAAAAATGCTTACTCCAATTACTAGAGGAGATAATTTCTAAGAATTTTGACCACTTTGCTTGGCAATTTCTTGTCGCACTGTTTCGATATCTAACTCCAGTATCTCAGCTATTTGTTCTGTACTCAGTCCTGCTTTCAGCATCCGAGGTATTGTTTCTAACTTCGTTTCTTCCTTCACTTCTTGATAAAACCGAGTTTGTTGCCACTGTGTTAATCCAAACATTGCTTCTAGTTCCTGTCGAGTTTTGTCTGCAAATTTGTACACCAACATTCTTTCTATTAATTCTAAAAGATTTCTCTGATTTGATTGAGTCGCTTGTTGCACCAAATTAATTAAACTTCTTGCTTTTGCTACTGCTTCCTTTTCTTTTGCTACCACTAACTGAACTATTCCTAAACCAATAGAGTCGGACGATGTATCAACTAATTCATCCAAATATAGTATCTGAATCTGCCCTGGCGCAAGTGAAGTTCTGTAAGCCAGAGGTACACCAGAATCAAGGCTACGTTTCGCCCAAAGTACCACGGCTTGCCAAGCTCTAGAAGGTCTGTATTGGTTGAGATACACAAACGCCTCCGTTATTAACCGCCAATACAGATCATCATCTTTCTGAAATTGCACTTCTACAAAATAAATTGTGTCTTCTGGGAACTCATCAAATGGCAAAAACAAACCATCTAAGCGTCGGGTTAATTCTTTAATTTCTACAGAGGTGAATTGATAATGTGTTGCCACATCAGGAGATTGCTCAAGCAATTCAAACAGAACGCTAGGGAGATTTTGAAACAGTGTGTAAAAAATCGTATCCGTTCTCATATCTTTGATTGAACTAAAAGAATATCTTGAGTTTCCGTTTTAGGGGAAATTTTTCAATGAACTTAAATTGCGTGGAATAAAAAGCAAGTTAATTGGTATTACATCTGATAAATTATGACAAACATTCAGTGGACTGACTTAACAGATAATATCATTCGTGCTAAAGGTGGCGGTTGGTGGTGTCAGAAAATTTCCCCAGGCTGTGCAAAATGTTATAGCGAGAAGCTGAATCAAAACTCTTTCTTTGGTGGAAATAAACTTCCATATTCTGGACAGCCACCCGAACTAATACTCGACATAGAAACCATCCGTAAGTGGGAATTCCAGAAGAAACCTAAAAAACACTTTGTTGCTTCCATGACAGATGTTTTTGGTGAGTGGGTTCCGCGTTCTTGGCAGTATGAAATGTTAAACGGGATGTTTGCTGCTCCTAAACAAACCTTTCAAATCCTCACAAAACGACCATCAATCATGCTGTCTTCTATTGAAGCGTGGCTTGAGGCTCATGGACTAGACAAATTACCTCATAACATTTGGGTTGGCACTTCAATAGAAAATCGTCAAACCCTCTCTCAACGCAGTCCAATTCTTGCACAAATTCCGGCTCATGTTCGGTTTTGGTCAGCCGAACCATTGTTAGAAGATTTGGGTGATATTAGTCAATTTCTTCAAAATATTCATTGGGTTATTTGCGGCGGTGAGTCTGTCCCCAATTCTCGCCCGTGTCACATTGAATGGCTAATGTCAATTGTTCAACAATCTCAATCTTTCCAAAAGAGTGTGTTTGTTAAACAAGTGGGGGCAAATCCCTACTTTCAACAACAGCAATTTAAGACCCGTGACAAGAAAGGTGGAGATATTTCTGAATTTATTCAACAACTACAAATTCAAGATTTTCCCTGTCTCCAAATTGATTAAGAGCAAAATCCCTCAATTCTTCAAAGTAAATCGAGGGAAGACATTTATGAAAGTGAGGTGTATAACCATGAGTTTAGCAGTAAATGAGTTAAATAACCGTGCAGATTTCGGTGTTTTTATTCCTGGCTTTTTTGATGATTACCCACTTGAATCAGCAGAATTTAGGCTGTACGCACATATTCAAAGAAGGGCAGGAACAGTCGGTTGTTTTGAATCTATTCCGAAGATGGCTCAACATTGTTACATGGCTCTCAAAACTGCTAAAAATGCCATCAAACTTTTATTAGCAGCCGGAATGATTAAAATCCAAGAACGTCTTGGAACTACCAACATTTACACTCTTACTCTACCAACTGATTGGGTTTGTCCCGACCAAGTTCAATTACTTCGTTCACAAATCAAAGCAACCAAAGAAACCCCAGTCAAAAATAACCCCAGTCAAAATTGCACGGGGGGTGGGAGCAATTTTGCACCCAGTGGGGGGGTCAATTTTGCACGGGGGGTGGGGTCAAATATGACCCACAAAGGTATTCCCATTAAGGTAATCCCATCTAAGGAACTCACACTAAGTGCAGATTCACCTGCCCAAGAGCCGTGTGTGTGTGAAGAAACTGAATTGGATTTACAACTAAACCAAGAACAAAAACCAATTCCCGAATCTTCGTCTTCACAACCAAACCAAGAAAAACCAATTCCCAATTCTTTTGTTTCGTTGTTAAATCAATCCGAGACTTCGCATCAAACAGACAATCCCTCATTTCGACCAACTATCGCGGCGGGGTCGTTCGACAAAAACGAACAATCGAACAATAAGCCAAGCAAACCAAAATTTCAGTCGATTGATGATTTGCTCAACCACATCCTGCTTGACCCCCGCATTATGGCATCTGAGCCATTACCCGCCGTTTACAAAAATGAAATAAAAATGCGTGGTTGGCGTTTTCCCTGGCGTACTGCGACCAGGGACAAGATTTACCAAACCTGCGATCTCCGTTTGGTGCAGTTAATCGCTAAAGAGAGAGCCGGGTGGGACAAGGTTGATTGGCAGCAAAAAATTCCCACTGTCATCAAATCCATCAGCAATTGGGAGGTGAGTAAAGCTGGTTTAGAAGAACTGCTGGTCTATTGGTCAAAAGTTATGGAATCAGCCCCGCAAACGTCTGAAGAATCAACAGCCAACGACCAACCCATCGGCTACTACTCGAATCGTTCTCTTGATTGGCATAAGGCCACCTTTAGTGAACTTCTAGACCGCATGGATGAAGTCGGTCTTGAGAGTGCGATCGCCTTTTTCACTACCCGTTATGACCAACAAGACCCAGGTGCAACGCTCAAATGGTTGGACTGGTTAAAACTTACGCATCCCCAAATGTATGTGTACTTACATCCGCAAGCAGCATGAACAACACAGAATTTAGATTTTCTAAAAATTAAAATTTTCAAACAAGGTAAATTATGACACACGAACTAAACTTTACATCCCAACAAGACCGCCTACCCCCACAAAGCATTGAAGCTGAAGAAGCAATTCTCGGCGGTATCATGCTTGATCCTGCTGCGATGAGCCGAATCAGCGATCGCTTGGTATCAGATGCTTTCTACGTCAACGCTCATAAAGACATCTATCAAGCCGCACAAAGACTGTACAGCCAAGGGCTACCAACGGATTTGCTTTGCATCACCAACTGGTTGTCTGACAATGGTTTGTTGTTCCGCATCGGTGGACGCAATAAACTGGCTACTTTGGTAGATCGCACTGTCACAGCCGTGAACATCGATGCGTTAGCCGATTTGGTCATGGAAAAATACCAACGGCGGCAGTTGATAAAAGCTGGCACTGAAATTGTTCAACTCGGTTATGCCACCGAAGCCGAATTCACCAATGTTCTGGACGAAGCCGAACAAAAAGTCTATGGCATTGCTTCAGAGCATTCTGCCTCTGACTTGGTTCACATTTCTCATGCCCTAGCCAACACTTTCACCGAGATTGAGGCGCGTCATGCTGGTACAGTTGCTCCAGCACTGTCCACCGGATTTTATGACCTGGACAGTATACTCGGCGGTGGTTTTCGTAAAGGGCGGCTGTATGTCCTGGCTGCTCGTCCCTCTGTTGGTAAATCTGCTTTGGCTGGTAATCTTGCTCTCAATGTTGCAAAAACTGGTCAATTCCCTATCTGCGTTTTCAGCTTAGAAATGTCCATTGATGAGTACACGCAACGATTCTTAAGCAGCGAATCCGGCATTGAAAACAATTTTCTCGAAAGAGGAGCTATTTCTGATAGCCAGTGGCAACCCTTGAGTGGGGCGATCGCTCAACTGAGTGAACAACAGATTTTCATCAATGACGAATCTTGTCCTTCTCTCAATGAAATCCGTAGCCAAGTCCGTCGAATTTCATCCCATTACGGTGGCGTTGGGCTTGTGATTGTCGATTATCTGCAACTGATGGCTGAAGCTGCTGACTCCAGAGCTAACATGACTGAGCGTGTTGCCGAAATCAGCCGAGGGCTAAAGAAACTCGCTAAAGATTTGGATGTTCCAGTCCTGGCTCTCTCCCAGTTAAGCCGTGAAGTTGAACACCGCAACGATAAACGCCCCATACTCAGCGATCTGCGTTCCAGTGGATCTGTTGAGCAAGACAGCGATGTCGTCATCATGCTTTACCGCGAAGAAATGTACAACCCAGATACCCCAGATCGGGGCATTGCTGAGTTAATTGTTCGCAAGCAGCGCAATGGCCCTACTGGCACGGTCAAGCTTTTGTTCGATCATCAGTTTATCTCTTTCAAGAATCTCTCTCGTGGTCGGGGGTTTTAATAAATATGAGTACGATCTACCAAGAACTCCTCAGCCATTGGGCTTCCCTTGCGCCCGAAGAATGTTCAACTACTGAGCGCGATTACAAGTTTAAGGTCAAAATCCTGCCCACAGTCGAAAAGCGCAATTCAAACAATGCTTCGCGTGTGGTTAGTTCTGAAAATATCGAGTGGCGTTTGTCTACCCACGAAGGACAAGCTTTAGAACAACTAAACTTTCTGCTGTTAACCATCATTAACCACTGCGCTGCTCGACACTCCAGCATCGGGTTTACTTTTGGCGAACTTGGGACTACTGCGGTTATCTGCAATGGTTTGAAGTCTCAACCACAGTTACATCCGGCTATTGCAGCATTGGACGCATACATTCGGTTATTGGAGTTTTAGAACTGTGACTACCCAAATAATCAAAGCCATTAGCCTACATCAGCCCTAGGCATCTCTTATCCCAATGGGGAATGGCACTAAGTTAAGCTGAAGGGTAAGCAGCGTATGGATTGCAGAGGGGAATTTCTAAATATCTGTTCGTATGCCTAAAATTTCTTCTTTCTCCCCTGCTGCCTCAACGATTTTCCCTTTTCTTAGTGCCATTCGGCATTCGCCCCTTGAGCTTGCCACCACGCAAAGTTTCTGCGGTGAAGCACTAAGAAATTATGGTTGCCAAATCAGACCGGAAATATACGAATCATCAGATTTAGACAATTTAATCAATTTTGAACCATCTCGATTGCTCACATACAAAACGCTTTGCCTATCTGGTTCTTTCTTCGTTTTTTCATTCTTAATGAAAACAATTTTCTTCCCATCTAACGACCAATTAAAGCTGTCAATTTCAGATGGTGATAATTGCGGAGCTAACTGAGTAAGCTTGAGTTTATCGAGACTAATTGTATAAAGCTTTTCCTGAAAATAATCTCCGCTTGTAAAAGCAATCATCTTACTATCTGGCGACCACTTTAATTCCCTATATTCCCCTGGCTTAGAAGTCAATTTTTTGATGGTTTTTTGCTTGACATCAAATACAAAAAGATTTAAGTCTTTACCAGAGTAGTCTCTACCTTGGCTATGATAGTAAGCAACCTGAGTTCCATCAGGCGACCATGAGATGATGCCCGAATAAGCTGTTTTTTCAGATGCGTCGGATAGGTTGGTCAGCGTTTTGTTCTTGACATTAAGTAGATAAATCGGTAAATTCAGTTCCTGCCCGGATGAAATTGCAATCTGGATTCCATCAGGCGACCAAATCACTTGGCTCGGAAAATCATCTCCTGGCGTGTTACTTAACTCTGCCAAATTAGAGCCATCTGTATTCATTTGCCAAATTCTTTTATCTTTGAAAAATACTGCCTGTTGTCCATTAGGTGACAGATATATAGAAGATGAGATTTCTGTTTTTGGCGGAACACCTCCTATCTCCCATTTTTGAATCAGTTTAGTTCCTTGCGTACCAGTTGTATCACTTAAATAAAGAGATACGCTACCTGGAGCCTCAATAGTACCACCATCACAAGATTCTGTAATTGCAAGTTTTTGGTCATTTAACAACCGATGAATTTCAACGTTATGAGCTTTGCAGCCAGAGCCAGAAAATATTTTAGTTAGTTTGGAACCATCTACATTCATTATGTAAACATCAATTCCATCATTAATAAAAGCTAGACTTTTATTATTATTGAACCAAATTATTGTGGAATAAACATTCAGTTTTTTAGTAAGCTGGCGGCGGTCTGAACCGTTAGTTTGAATTGTGTAAATATTACTTTCATACTTAGGGCTTTTCTTAACAGCCACAAAAGTTAGCCTGTTATCTTGATAAACTTTAGGTGTAGCGATTACGGCATTGCTAAAGTTGAAAATTATAGTTGAGATTAAACCGAATAGGATAAGTGCTAAAAATTTGATTAAACGCATTATACTTGGCTATATAAAATATAAACAATTTTCAGTTTGAAAGTTGGAAATGATTAGAAAAAATAGCTTGATTTACCTATTTGCAAAGCTTGATTTTCTAGCCAGAAATTTAGATAATAAAATTTATAACTCATCGTAAATTACTCCTAAATTTAGATTTATTTGGTAATGAGAATCTGACAAACAATAGTTCAACTTGGAACTTTTATGAATTTATGACATGTTTGCTTGCAACTATTAATACATCTTTGAAGAAAGATTTTTCTGAAAATTGCAGAAAATTTTTGTAACTCTATCCTCATCCTTTCGTGAAATTTTTTTTGAGTGATATAGCACGATGCTTTACCCCAAACCCAATCTTACTGGCAGCAGATTGCACAAGGTATTAGCCAACTAGCCGAAATGCCTTGGCAGATTTTTGAGCATTCTTCCCCAAACCCCATGATGATTGCATCTGCCGTTCGTCCCTCTATTACTGAGTTTGCTGGTTCGATTGGTGTTATGTTTGTGGATTACTTGCAGCAAATTCCTTTGGAGTCGGGCGGCAATATGGCCCATGAGGTCGGCAAGATTACTCGCCAGATTCGCGCGATCGCTAAAGAACATAAAATCCCTGTTTTCTTGGGCTGTCAAATCAACCGAGGCAACCAGACAACTGCTGACAAACGCCCCAACCGTCACTTACTGCGTAACTCTGGCGAAATTTTTGAAGTGTGCGATCAGTTGATTATGCTTTACCGCGATGCTGTCTACACCAAAGACCCTAGCGACCAAACTATTGAGTTGATTGTTGAGAAAAATCGGCTTTACGGCAAGTTAGGTACTGCAACTATGCTGTGTGATTTCTCTACTTCTCGGTTTTTGAACTTGACGAGATGAATGGTTATTTGCAACGGGCTGAAGTCTCAACCGCAGTTTCATCCAGCGATGTCTAGCGACGAGCCGCAAAGCGTCTACGCTGCATTGGACACATACATCTAACTACTTCACTTTTAACAATATGAAAGCACTCACAGTTAGTCATTTATGTTCGAGGTACATATTTTTAGGGAATTATCTTTACTATGGCAACAAATTATACTGGCTCTAACAAGTTTAAAGCCGTATCAAGCATTCTAAATGTACTTAGGTTTCTACCTTATGAAAACCTGTTCATCATCTAGCAAATTCTGGGCATTGCCATTGCAGCTTGTCCTCATTGTCCCTTTCGTGGTGCAAGTTTTTGGTGCAGTGGCTTTGGTGGGATACTTGTCGTTTAAAAATGGTGAGAAGGCAGTTGAGGATCTATCAAAGCAGTTAATGAAGCGAACAAGTAGTGAGGTAAATCATCATTTAGATGCTTACTTGTCAATTCCGCATAAAGTCATCCAGATCAATGCTAATGCAATTCGTATGGGATTACTAGATGTCCGAGATCGCAAAACTATTGGCAAATTCTTCTGGTACCAAATGCAAGCCTATGATCTGACCTACATCAGCATAAATCTACCAACTGGGGAAGGAGGTGGAGCCGGTCGCTATGATGGCAAAACAGTTACGATCGACGAGAACACTATCAAAACACCTAGTTTGCCAAAAAATTCTAAAACTTACTTGACAGACAACGATGGCAATCGTACTCAACTGTTGTCTACCGCTACATGGGATACGCTGAATGAACCTAATTACACGGAACCTGCCAAAGCTGGAAAACAAATTTGGACAAGGATATACACCTACTATGATCCTGCCTATCCTCCCTATATTGCAGCATCAGCAGGTAGCCCGGTTTACAATCCTAGTAAAAAGCTGATTGCCGTGGTGGGGGTTGACATTCACTTATTGAAATTGAGCGAATTTCTGCGAACATTAGATATCAGTCGCTCTGGACAAGTATTTATTGTCGAACGTGACGGGATGTTGGTTGCTAATTCTTGTCCAGACCAACCTTTTACTGTCAACAAGAACGAAATTAAACGCCTGAAAGCAACACAGAGTCCTAATCCAGTTGTGCAGGGGATTGCTAAACAGCTTCAACAAAGAATTCCTAATCTTCGGACAATTACTAGTACCCAAGAACTGCAAGTCAATTTTCAAGGAGAAGATTATTCTGTGCATATTGCGCCTTGGCGCGACTCTTATGGCTTGGACTGGCTGGTTATGACCAGCATCCCACACAGTGCCTTTATGTCCCAAATCAATGCTAATACCCAGATTACTGTTTTACTTTGTTTTGTGGCACTTGTATTAGCAACCATAAGTGGTATTTTTACCGGACACTGGATTTCACATCCTGTCATGCGTCTGAAGCAGGCAAGCCAGGCGATGGCATCTGGCAATTTAGTCCAAACAGTTACAGATGGCAATATTCTAGAACTTAACGTCCTTGCCCATTCGTTTAACCACATGGCAGGGCAACTACGTCAATCTTTTCTTACTTTAGAAAATAGTAATGCCGAACTGGAAGCGCGAGTTGAAGCACGGACTTTTGAACTCAAAACGACCTTAAGTGAGTTGCAGCTTACCCAAGCACAAGTAGTTCAAAGTGAAAAAATGTCTAGCCTGGGTCAACTCGTAGCAGGTATTGCCCATGAAATCAATAACCCAGTCAACTTTATTCACGGCAATATTACTCACTTGGATGAATATACACAAAACTTGTTGCAGATGATTTATTTTTGCCAAGAACGCTATTCTAGCCATGATCCAGAAATTCAAGCATTAGCCCAGGAAATTGATCTAGAATTCCTCAAAGATGATTTACAGAAGATGCTATCTTCAATGAAAATGGGGACTGAGAGGATTCGTAATATCGTGCTATCGCTGCGGAATTTTTCGCGTATGGATGAAGCGGAATTTAAGACAGTTGATATTCATGAAGGCATCGAAAGTACGCTATTGATTCTGCAATACCGCCTCAAAGAAAAACCAGATCGCACAGCAATTGAAGTAATTCGAGATTATGGCAATTTGCCGCAAGTAGAATGCTATCCTGGTCAACTAAATCAAGTTTTGATGAATATTCTGGTTAATGCAATAGATGCCATTGATGAAGTAGATAGCAAGCGCACTTATCAACCAATACAGGAAAATCTCAGCCAAATTATTATCAGCACTTCCGTAATTAATTCTCAATTGGTAGAAATTTCGATTACTGATAATGCACAAGGAATGCCAGAAATGGTTCAAAAACGACTATTCGATCCATTCTTTACTACAAAGCCTGTAGGTAAAGGTACAGGTATGGGTATGGCAATCAGCTACCAAATCATTACAGAAAAACACAAAGGGAAATTGCAATGTTTTTCTACCATTGGTGAGGGTACTAAATTTATAATTCAGTTGCCTATCCAACAGTAACTTCTTCAATTTCATCGAATACTTCCTTGACACTCCCCCGACTTTTTGTTTAAGTTTCGCTACGCTCATTTAAACAAAAAGTCGGGGGATTCTTAAGAGTCCACAAATAGACCCTTAATGGCGTAGTCAATGCGCCTCTACTGACTCCACTGAGGTTAATCCCCAATGTTGCCGCTACTTTGGAAATTATATTTGCTGCTCCATTGGCATCCGCATTTGTATACCAATTGCTTGCAGTACGAAATAAACCGCGTTTTACTCGCTTACCTGATGACTTCCACCATGAGGGTTTTTCGCCATGTTTTGGGAAACTGTCACCATCTACAAACGATGCAGCAGAAGTATTTGCTTCTTCAGTTTCTACAAAATCAATTCCATATTGTTGACAAAGTTGAGAGATACGTTCTTTAAGTTTGGCTGTGGGGATTTGGACAAATTTCTGATTAGCTTTTCGCCCCATGTTTGCACTGTCTTTTTGTCTTTGGTTCCATCCAAAAGCAATTCAACCAATGTTATTTAACAGACAGTGGTTAATGACCATTCTTGCTGCTTTATTAACGGCATCTTTCATCTGGCGATTACGCTTTTCTGTGATTGCAGCTAGTGGTTTAGACCAGAAACCTTGCTCTTTGTTCTTTTTGAGTCTGGATACTCGCTTGTTATACCATTGATTAAGAGACTTGAGGTGCTTTCCATCAATAATAAAGCTTGTGCCAATATTGCTAACGCAAGTTAACCAATTATTGATTCCATGATCAATCCCTAGTACATTACTTGCGTTTAATTGAGATTTGATATCTTCAACCGGATAAACAAACTCAGCATAAAAACATCTATTTCTGGGCAATATTCTGAGTTCTTTAATGTCCTCCCATTTTAAGTTTGATGGCATTGGTAAGTAGATGGCATCAATACCAAACGATGAATGCGACCAAGTTTTCTGGCATCTGCTCCACTCTACTACTGATGTGGCCAAGCGGCGGGTAGCGATACTGCGAAATTTCAAGCAACTGGTGCAGAATGTTGTGATTTGAAACAAAAAATGAGATTTTAACCCATGATATGCTTCAGAAATGAGTATCCAGTTTATAGTTCACTTTTAATATTCAAGTTTTTTTACTAATAATGATTATCGTGTAGGGGATAAAAACCTGCTAAGAGGGTCGTTTGTATCAATACTTCGACTTGATTATCATTATTATTCAGCTACGATTTGAGGTTAGCGATCGCCCAACAACAGAGTGATCGCTTGTTCAATGAAATATTTGATTTTTACTCAGATATCTACTAAAACAAAACTTTTGAACCATAACATGGGTATTTGAACCATATTTTGAATTGAAAGTTTAAGTTAGACCAATTTTGTCAGGGATTTTTTGTACAAGTTTTGTCCAATTGTGTTTTTTCAACTCATTCTTAAATTATGCTTCAGAATTTCAACTCTCTCTCATGTATGAATGCAAAGTTTAATTTCGTGATTGGCTCAAAAGCCTGAAATTTCGTCAACTTTTTTCTAATTTATGGATCAAAATTTTTCTCATATTATGG
Organism: Nostoc sp. HK-01; assembly: GCA_003990705.1. Taxonomy (GTDB): domain Bacteria; phylum Cyanobacteriota; class Cyanobacteriia; order Cyanobacteriales; family Nostocaceae; genus Nostoc_B. The sequence goes on along the minus strand of AP018319.1, from coordinate 362,786 downwards.
TTCAAAGCATAAATGTCTTGGGCCGCGAACACGGTAAAATCTATCTTTCTTCTGCTGATACCTCAGATACCGATATCAAGTACATTCTTTCTCTAGCTGGAGAATATCGGGTTAATCCGTTCGTGATCGTAAATAATTATCAGCCTGTATCTGGCAAGTGCTACAACTACTCTGGCAGCAACCCCAAGAATTTGATTGCAGCTTTAGATAAGGCGATCGCTGCTGGCGGACATCATTTATTATGTTGTTCTGCTCAAAAAGCGAAATCTAAATGGGGAACCCAAGCCCTTGAACAACGATTTAAACAGAAATTTCCTCATCTACGGATTTTGAGAATTGATAGCCATTCGGTTTTAGATCCAAAACACCCAGCCTTTGAGTGTATTGCTCATCTCAACGAAATTCTCACACAGTACGATTTAGTCATCGCCTCACCTAGCCTAGAAACTGGTGTCTCCATCGATATTAAAGGTCATTTTAGTTCAGTCTGGGGGATATTCCAGGGAGTTCAGCCTGTTGATTCTGTACGGCAGATGTTAGCCCGATTGCGCGAAACTGTTGACCGTCACATCTGGGTTAGCCAATACGGGATGGGGACTGTGGGCAATGGTTCAACTTCTATGGGTGGATTGTTGCGGAGTCAGGATGTTGCGACACAAGCCAATATCGCTCTGTTGTCTGCGGCTGATAACGATGATTACTCGTTCATTGACCAGAACTTTCAACCCGAATCTTTGCAGACTTGGGGTAAGCGGGGTGCTGTGATCAACGTCGAGATGCGCCGCTATCAGGAATTTGTGCTGAAGGGTTTGGCGGCTGATGGCTATACGATTATTGACGCGGATGATTTTGACCCCGACGAAACCAAGGAGGTTGTTAAGGAGGTAAAAGCCGCATCGAAAGAATTGTACTCTGGTCAATGCCAAGGGGTTTCTGATTCTGATGATGTGTCTGATGCCGAACTAAAGAAATTGCAGGAGAAGCGGGTGAAGACTGAAGAAGAACGGTATCAGCAACGTAAGGGTGAGTTGTCCCGGCGTTATGAAGTTGAAGTGACACCCGAATTAGTCGAAAAAGATGATGACGGCTGGTATCCTCAACTGCGGCTGCATTATTATCTGACCGTGGGGCGACAGTTTTTAGCCAGCCGGGACAGCAAAAGAGCTAAGGCACAGGCTGAGGCTGGGGAGAATGCTATCTGGAAGCCGGACTTTAACAAGGGACAGATGTTGTCGTCGGTGCTGTTGTTGGAAAAGCTCAATTTGTTGCAGATGCTTAAGCCAGGAGAACAGTTGCGGGGTTCTGATGAGAGAATGCAGGAGTTTAAGGCGATCACACTACAGCATCGGTACTTGATCAAGAATTACCTAAATGTGACTATTTCTGAGAAGCTGACACCTGTGGCGATCGCACAGAAATTGCTGGACAAGATTGATTTGCGGTTATCGTATGTGGGAAGGTTAGGGCCAAAGGGGAAGCGGGAGTGTGTTTATAAGTTTGTTCCTGCTGACGATGGGCGGAATGTGATTTTCAAGCAGTGGTTAAATCGGGAGTTGGTGTCAGTCACTAGTAATATAGATTTAAAAACACCAATCACTGACACAACATCACTCCCTATTATTGAGGATATGGAGGGACAGGAAAACCGAACAATTCGCAGTTCGCAATTCGCAATTCGCAATTATGAAAATTCAGAAATACAAGCCCCTAAATTTATTGATGAAAAAAATAAAACCTGTAGCATCAATATTCAGGCTTCCAACTTTAATCAAGAAGAAATAACTGCGAATTGCGAATTGGAAATTGCGAATTGTTGTGGTTCTTGGTGGCAGCAGGTTAGATCTTACGCTGCTGGGTTTATGGAACGGCTAGAGTCTGGTGTGGATGCGGTTAACGAGTTTCTCTCTACCCTCAGCAGTGATGAGCGTTGGGGCGTGATGGTGGCTTTTGAGGAGGCGCAGCCTACGATGTTTGGACAATTGGTGGCGGCGGCTCCCGATTGGGTGGAATGGATGGGGTGAAACTTTGGTTTGTTGGACTAGGCATTTATCAAGGAGCAAGTGCTTTGCCAGAATCGGTACACCATCCAATTATGAATATCATACACATGATTATTAGGGATGCCTCCCAGCCTTAAATCGATTGGATGAACATCCGTTACAGAATTTGATTGCTCCCTTAAACATCAATATTTATCTGTTCTATCTGTTTGGCCGCTTTGTCCCAAAGCTTGGCAGAATTTTCATCTTGCCAGTGAGTTCGCAAATTTTCGGCTTTTTTATGACAAATTCGTTCTAACATTTCTAAAACGGCTGCCAATGTTAATTGGTCAACAACTGACTCTAGAGAATCCATGTATTCTTTGGTCATAGCTACCCTTGTCAATTACTTATAATTACGCCCATCAGTTGGAGGTTTGAATTGTGGCTTATACTATTTTATCTTTACCTTAGCTTATCCAAAAGTTTTGTCTATTCATGCTTTGGGATTCTTTATACAAAGAGAAAAGAGTTTTGAAATCATTGGCGGTTTTGTTATTTATCTGATAAATCTCTTGTGTAAATTATCAGGATTTTTTGTGGTGACAAGTCAAATTTGTTGCTTGTTTACTTATGTAACAGATAGAAAATGAGGTATTGGCAATCATCTGTGCGTTAATTGGGACAAAAGCAAGAACACTGTAACAACTGGTGTCAAGTGCATGGTTTAAGTGGGCGGGCGCTGCGGCAGCAGATTGTGCTGGCGATGTCTGGTGGAGTCGTATATACGCTGGATGGGGAGGCTGTTGAGTTGCTCTCGATGATGCGGCAGTTTCCGGGTGGGGAATGGAGTAAATGGGTAAATACACAACAATTACAACTTGTTAATTTATCCATCAGATAAAATGCCAGTACGCTTTCGGTTGCGAAATTCGCCAAATTAATCATCCAAAATCTAAAATTAATCTGCCTCGTGCCATATATCATCTGCTAGATTCGGCAGACTGAACAATTTGAGACGATAGACTCATCCATACAGAAGTAAGACAAGTAACTCAATGACAGTGAGTATTCAAAAGACTGCTGAATTTCTAGAACAAGTTCATCAATTAGAGTCTAGACTTGGGCTGAAGAACGAGGCTTGTCGTTCAAGATTCTTGGTGCATCCGAACTCCACGTCAAAAGTGTGTCTTTTCTTGCATGGCTTCACCGCAGCACCCTATCAATTTGAGCCAATTGGCAAAGCTTTCTTCAACAAAGGATATAACGTTTTAGTTCCGCTACAACCCGGTCATGGCCTTGCAGGTGATTGGAATAGCCAAACTCCGCCGCCACTACCAACCGACATTCAGACTTATCAACAATTTGTTTTAGAGTGGTTGCAGATTGCTCAAACATTAGGTGAACAAGTTGTAGTTGGTGGTTTATCAACGGGTGGAACTTTAGCAGCTTGGTTGGCTTTAGAACACCCCCAGGTAATTGAACGGGCTTTATTGTTCACACCTTTTTTAGGCAGCAGTAATTCATTATTTGATCAGCTGATTAAGATTTTGCCAATTTACTTTGAATGGTTCAACAAGGATGCACCAGGTAATTTTGGCTATAAAGGTTTTCTGATTCCTGCATTAAGAATATTTCTAGAATTAGCACAGGAGATTTTAGAACAGGCTCAAAAAAAAGTTGCTGCACCTATCTTAATGGTTTGTAGTGAAAGTGATCGCGCTGTTAACCGCACTCAACAGCGCGAATTGTTTAAAATGCTCCTCAAGCACCAACCAAAATCTTGGTATTACTGCTTTGATGATTCGCTACACATCGAACATCGCATGATGACTAAACTGGAAGATAATGATTATGAAGAACTTGTCATTACCCTTGCCAGAGCATTTGTTAACAGTGATTTAACCTGGGTACAGTTTCAGCAAATGGCAACCCGCATCGCCCAGGGTGAAACTTATGAGCAAATCAAGCGAGAATTGCACCTTGATAGTCAAGCATCCCAGCAATTATCTGCAATGATGACTCAACATTTGGGTTGCGATCGCCTCAAGTGTATCAATCCATCTGAGGCATAAAAAAGAGGGGGTCATACCTGGGGAAAAACTGCGGGGGTCTGATCAACGGATATAGGAGTTTAAGGCGATCGCACTACAGCATCGGTTTTATGCTTGAACAGCAACCTCAAAATTTACAACTTGTCGATAAGTCCGCAGTGAATAAATTAGTGTTTTTAGCGGCAATCTTGGTTGCCCAAGCGTTAGTGTTAGTGCCATGCAAACGGTAAAAAATCACGTAGAGAAACCGAAAATCTACCTAATGAGGAATTCTCGTGTTCAGTAAATTGCGATAAGTTGCACAAAAGGAACCGATTTTTCGCTGCAACCAGATGGATACCAACCCCCAGCCCCAACCGCCTTTCCACGAAACCAATGAAAACACCCCAGAAATTGGTGGTGGGTTGCCTGTAATTGAGTATTGGGCAAAGCACACGCTGTCACCAGAAGGGCCACATCTTTGGAAGACCCTGTTTCACAAGAGTGCTTGCCTGTCATGCTCCTGGGGGACTGGTGGACAAAAAGGTGGATTCACCAATGAAGCAGGTGAGAAATTACAACGCTGCATGAAAAGTGTAGAAGCAATTTCAGCCGAAATTCAACCTCCAGTTCCAGTCCACTTCTTTGATTCGCACAAGATTGCTGACCTACAACAGCTATCTTCTATGGAAGCGGATCTATTGGGAAGACTGAGCTTTCCAGTGATTCGACGGGCAGGTAGTGACCACTATGAGCGCATTTCTTGGGATGAAATTTATGCGATCGCCACGGCTGCATTTCAGAAACCAGCAGAGCGAGTTGCATCCTACAGTTCTGGGCGCGGCTCCAACGAAGCGGCATTTTTACTACAACTACTGCTGCGAACCTTGGGTTCCAATAATTTAGCAGATTGTTCAGACTTGTGCCATGCTCCTTCCACAACCGCACTCAAAGAGATGTTTGGTACAAACACCTCAATCGTTAGCCTGGAAAGCTTGAAGCAGGCAGATTGTGTAGTGTTAGCAGGGGCAAATTCCGCTTACAACCATCCACGTTTGATGAATGAGTTGATCAAACTGCGAGAGCGGGGTGGCAAAGTGATTGTAATCAATCCCGTGATGGAAATTGGATTGGTGAAATTTGGCTCTCCGGCATTCCCCGTTAAATCTCTGATTCCTGGTTCTGACATTGCTTCATTATATCTTCAGCCGATTCCAGGTAGTGATGTGGCGCTGTTTGTGGGCATTCAGAAAGCGTTAATTGAACAGGGGTTTGTGCAGTACGACTTTTTGCAAGCCCATACCCAAGGGTGGGAAGCGGTCTTAGAACAGGCGCGATCGCTTTGTTGGGAAACTATTACTACTACCTGCGGCGTATCCAAAGCAGAAATTGTCACAGCAGCAACCATCATTGGCACATCAAAAGGTGTGGTTTTTGGTTGGGCAATGGGAATTACCCAACAGACAAATGGTGTCGATAATGTCTACAGCATCGCCAATACAGCGTTAATTAGCGGACAGATTGCCAGAATGGGAGCCGGAGTCATGCCGGTGCGGGGACATTCCAACGTCCAGGGCTTTGGCTCAATGGGTGTCACAGTCAAGCTCAAAGAAGAGATTAAGCAGGCGTTAGAGCAGTTGTTGGGGCGATCGCTAAATTTACCCAAAGGTTATCACACTCGTGACCTGATTGAAGCAGCCCAAGCGGGCAAAGTGGATAGTCTCATCTGTGTAGGTGGCAATCTCTATGGTGCTAATCCTGACTCAGCACAGGCAAAACGGGCATTGGGTAACATCGATACTATCATCTATCTCGCTACTAAACCCAACATTGGGCACTTTAACGGCTTGGCGAAAACGAATACAATCATCATTCCCGTCCTCAACCGATTTGAAAACCCCCACAAAACCACCGTTGAATCGGGTAACAACTTTGTGCGCCTCAATGATCAAGGCAAAACTCACCTGAAAAATGCAGATTTAATTTCTGAAGTCGAGTTTTTAACTGAACTGGCCCATCGCTTGCTGGGTAATTATCCCGTCGAATGGCGCAAACTGCAAGATACTCGCTACGTGCGGCAACTGATAGCTAGAACTATTCCTGGCTATGAAAAAATTGCGACGATTGATGACACCAACGAAGAGTTCACCATCTCTGGGCGCATCGTCACCGAACCCCATTTCAAAACGCCGTCAGGTAAGGCAAAAATGTTGACTACGCCACTGCCGAATCTGGCTCTACCTCAACCTCAAGACTTTGACATTGATGAAAGCGCGAATAGTCTTGTGCTGGCATTAATGACTGGACGCAGTTATTCCCAACACAACACAGTGGTTTACAAAATTGATGATCAGTACCGAGGAATGCCCCATCGCCACTGCATTTTGATGAATCGCTTGGATGCAGAAAAGATTGGGTTAGCCCAACATGATCTCGTCACAGTACAGGGCGATGCCGACAAACTAGAGAACGTGGAAGTGATTTACGGTGCTGTACGCGAAGGTGCAGCGTTGATGTTTTATCCCGAAGTGAATGTCATTTTTAAAGCTAGAACAGAAACGCGCTGCGGTACGCCTGCTTACAAACGGGTGCCAGTGCTAGTGTATGGAAAACAGCGCTCTCGACTTTGAGCGGTTATTCAACCTGGAAACTCAGTATCAATAAACCAAAAGGACAACAGTTGGCGAATTTCTGTTAAATGAGCTAAGAACATTACATCTAACAATCTCGCTAACAAAATCATTAAATGCCTGTTCCAGAACCAACTTTCACATTTAGCTAGAGCAGCAGGAGCCTCACACCATAATCTCTGATTTGGTGTGAGAGGAATGCGCGTGAGTTGAGGAGTGCTGTTTGAGTGATGCCGAATGCAATAAGGCAAGCGAGAGCAGCAACGACAAAACGAACTATCTCTCAGGCAATGAACGAATGAACTCTCGAATCACATCCGTCTGGGATCTGCCAACTGTTTTGCAATATCGGTCTAATATTTCCTTCTCTTGTTTTGGGAGTCGAATGTTCACAGATTCTTTGCTGGTCATGATTGTAACGTATTGCAGATTGCGATACAATGATAGTATGAAATACACCTACCAGTACAAAGCAATTCCAACCACTGACCAGAAGCTAGAGTTAAATCATTGGCTGCGGATTTGCCAATATTGGTACAACCGTCAATTAGGAGATAGGTTTGATTGGTGGGAGATGAATCGCTCAAGAGTTGATGCTTGCCCGTTGGTAACAGTATTACCTCAACTGCGAGACAAGCCGAACTATTACAGCCAGAAGAAGTATCTACCAGACCTCAAGAAAGAGCCTGTAACTGTCGAATGGTCAGGCGAGGTGTTAGACTTATCACGGGTTCCTGCGAACACGCTGCAAGAAGTTTGTAAGCGAGTAGACAAAGCTTTTGAGCGATTCATCGCAGGTGACAGTAACGGCAACAGAAGCGGTAAACCTCGCTTTAAGTCGCACTCACGCTATCGTTCACTCGTAATTGAAGGAGCTGGACTGGAATTACATTCCTGCTCGATTGCTGGCAAATATTTGTATGTCAAAGTACCGAAAATTGGGCTGATTAAGATTCGCTCACATCGTCATTTGCCTGATGGCGCAATTCTCAAACAGCTTCAATTTGTCAAGAAAAATGATGGATGGTTCGTTAACCTGCGATTAGAAGATCCAACTATTCCAACGATAACACCCGATTCGATTCTGCCGACCTGGGATAATTCGCTAGGGGTGGATGCAGTACTTCATGAAGATGATTACCTTGCAACCTCTGAAGGTGTAAAACTTCCATCCCTCAAGGTGTTGCGAAAAAACCAGCGCAGACTGACTCGGATTTCACAGAAAAAGAATGCTCGTAAGCGCGGATCTAAGGCACGTCGTAAATTAGCAAAACGAGAAGGAAGACAGCATCAAAAGATTGCGAGATGTCGTAAGGATTTCCAATACAAAACCGCTTACGAATTGGTGAGAACGGGTAAAAAAGTTTTCTTCCATGAAGACCTTAATCTTAAAGGTCTGACAAAACGTAATGCACCCAAACAAGACCAGACGGGTGCTTATCTCCCCAACGGGCAAAGGGCAAAGTCTGGATTAAACCTGTCTTGGGCGGATGCTGCGTTTGGTCAATTCTTTCAATTGCTAGGTCACATAGCTGGAAAAGCTGGAGCTATAGTAATTGCAAAGAATCCTGCTTATACGTCTCAATTGCTCTCGTATCGGGATGAAGTGATTTTCACTGATACCAGCATTCGTGAGTATTGGGATGAAACAGAATTGCTGAGGGTGGATAGAGACATCAATGCTGCTATCAAATTAAAGCGGGTGGGGCTGGACGTGTTCCCCACCATAAAACGCCGTAAGGGTGGAATCGTAATAGATGATTCTATTACTGAGGATACCTCGAAGGAAGTTCTACGCATTCTGTCAGGCCTTGCCCGCCCGCTTCAACGGAGTGCCTGAGAAGCCCACACTCCCCTTTCAGGGTGAGTGTGTGGAGTACGTCACTATGCTTATGACTGCTGGTTATGCTGCTTGGCAGTTAAAACCTAGAACGGCAAAATAAAGTAGAGTAGGTTTGTAATGATTGAAACAGGCGTAAATAAGTAAACCAAAATTTTTAACAACAACGGATTTACGCTTGTTTGAATTTTTACTCTAGTAAGTTTTACCACACTAAGTTAAAACGCAATCACAAAAGACGAACTACCTAACCTTAACTGACTGGGCTGGCAAGACTAAGAGCAATTTTATGTTTGAGCAACAACCTCAAAATTTACAGATCCGTGTTCAACAGTTGGCTACGGAAGCACTACAAAAAGAACAGCCATCTGCATGGTTTGAAGTTTTGTATGCCCAAGCTCAAGGTGACTTAACGCAGATTCCTTGGGCTAAGTTAGCTCCCCACCCTTATCTGCAAGAATGGTTGGCTCATCATCAACCGTTCGCTCTGGGACAAAAAGCATTAATCATCGGTTGTGGTTTGGGAGATGATGCTGAAGCTTTAGCAAAACTAGGTTTTGAGGTCACGGCTTTTGATATTTCTCCAACTGCGATCACTTGGTGCCAGCAACGATTCCCTGATTCTTCGGTTAACTATGTAGTGGCAGATTTGTTTGCACTTCCACAACAATGGCATCTTGCTTTTGACTTTGTGTTTGAGTGCCGTAACATTCAGGCTCTGCCATTAAATGTGCGTTCTGGTACTATTTCTTCGGTTGCTGCTCTTGTAGCTCCCGGCGGTATACTTTTGTTGGTTTCTCGTATTCGAGATACAGAAGCACAACCAAGTGGCCCACCTTGGCCGTTATCAGACTCAGAATTAAAACAGTTTGAAAGTCTCGGATTACGGCAAGTAGAAAAGATTGTTTACCAAGAGTCTGAACAATTTGATGTTAAGCAAGTGCGAATTGAATATCAAAAGTCATGATTGGCTTAGTTTTAGTTAAGGGCGATAATCAATTAGTCGGTCACACATTTTGTATTTCCTTGGAACCGAATCAGCTGAACCTATTCCCAGACGTAAAACCCACCTCAGCACCCAGAACAAATCAACTAGTGATGAGTGCAGATGCCCTGCTGAAATGGAAATCCCGGATACTCACTCATCAACAACAGGTTAGGCAATTGCAACCGCCACAGCAAACAAGCTTATTCGACCTTACCCCCAACCACTGCGATCCCGATGCAATTGACCCACTAACGCTACAGCTTGTACCAATGTCATTCTACCGGAAACCTGCTGATAGCCCCGGTGAGGCTTGTTTGTATTTTATTTTGGATTCGGCAGTCGGGCTAGTGCTGTATGTTGGGGAAACTTGCCGCAGTGACAAGAGGTGGAAAGGGATTCATGCTTGCAAAGATTACATCGCCAGTTACCAGGATTTGCATTCTCGGCATGGATTGCAGACAGCAGTAAACGCAGCGTTTTGGTGGGATGCTCCAGTTGAGCGTCGCGCACGGCAACAGTTGGAGTTGAAGCTGATACTGAAATGGCGATCGTCTTTCAATAAGGAGAATTGGGATTTGTGGGGACAACCGTTTAAGTAAGGCTTGCTAATTTAAAAAACAACTCAAGCAAATTAATTCAAAATTGTACTACTGGCTAGTGAAGAGCCAGTGTAAACAATGCTGATGCGGAAAGTGCGGCGGCGGCTCGAATGTGATTCCAAAACGTCCAATCTCTTAAGTAACTAGACCATAACTGGATTCCATCAGTACTATCTGGCTTCACCACTGCTAGTGCTTCATTGAGCGGAACATTAAAGACAATTGTTACACCTAATGTACCTACCAGATAGAGTAAGCTACCAACTAGCAAATAGAGCCAATTAAGCCTATACCATCCCAAAAATAAACAAACCAAAATAAAAACACAAACTGCACCTGTTCCTAAAAACACACCCATAAACAATGGATTAATCACTGTAATATTGATCGACTGCATAGATTTAATTCCTTGTGCTGGCTCTATTCTCTCCAAAGCTTTCATGACGAAGGTTGAGAAAGCAAAGAAAACTCCTGCCATCAGTCCACAACCTAGCACAGCAAACAACTTCAGTATGAACAATGACTGGTCAATAACTGCCATAAAGCTACCTGTAAATCGTTTGATACCCAAGCTTGAGCATGAGTATCATTACTCAGAACTAGCGTTGCCGCTATATCCAAAATTACGCCTTAATATAACATTGAGAATTTCTAGTTGACTTTAATGCTTTTAAGCTATTAAAGGGTTGTTACTATTACCTCTACCTCGATTGTTATTTCCCTTGACGGAATTACTATCAAAATTTTAACAGGCCAGTCCTCATAATCACCGTTCACAACCCACACCATCCCCATCTCTATCAAACCCGTGCGGATCTGGTGGAAGCACTTTAAATCTGCGGTAGGGAATATCAGGACAATTCAAATCAGCCGAATTGGGCGGAATGCAAATATCTGGGTACGACTGATCGCATTGTTGCACCTGCGGCGATCGCGTATTTGTTGCTTGAGTTGGCTTTTGACCTCGCCGGAAATCCCAAGGCATAGTCGGCTGTGATTGATTCCAAAATCCCAATCTTTTACCTTTGGCATCAGCCTCAGCTTGCAGAAACTGGTTTTTGGTACTGTTGCACCCCTGGAGATACTGCCGATAAACTACAGCCTGTCCTTCTTGCACCATTGTTAGGTTTACCGAACGGTTATTCACGAAAATCTCAGCCACAAGTCTTTTGTAGTGATCGCGCTCAATTGATCGAACTTGCACAGATTTACCTACTGGCAGTAATTGCTGGAGGCGAGCTTTAGACTGCTGTCCCCAAGGGTTCTGTTTGAGTTCGGGTGCATCAACGCAAGCCAAGCGGATGGTCACTGGTTGCCCTTGTTGATTGTGTACTCTCAAAGTATCACCATCACCCACGCTAACCACTGTCATCTTGGGGAGACTCGTTTGCGCTACGGTTGGCATTCCAGAAAGTAGCAGTAGGGATGCTGCGAGAATACTGGCTTGGTTCATCTAAGTAAACATTGATTTTTGCGTATCAAGGATAACTTGTGTTTACTTCTGCATCTGTGATGTGGATCAAGCCTGTTCACTCAACTAAGGTTTTATCTGCCAAACTTTAATAGATTTATCACCACTACCGCTATATAAAGTCTTGCCATCACTACTTATCGCCAGCCCATAAATTCCACCTGCGTGTCCAGTCAGTTCCATAACTGATTTCGCTGTTTTGATGTCGCGCACTACAATTTCTCTACCTAACCCGCCAGTAACAAATGTTTTGTTATCGGGACTGATAATTAACGCATCAATACTCGTACCCAACGACAAGTTATGAACTAGCTTTCCTGTAGTCAACTCCCAAGCTTTAAAACTTTTACCATCTGTAGTTCTGACTCCACCTGATTGAAAACTATCGTCGTAACCACCACTCAGAAGCATTTTCCCATCATTACTAACAGCAAGTGTAATTGGGGCTGATGCTCGTTCCGAACCACTAATGAGGTCTTCTTTTCTCGGTAATGGTGGAGTAAAACTGTTTTGTTGTTTACCTGTTACTAAATTCCAAACTCGAATTTTACCACCATTTTCACCTCCACTGTAGAGGGTTTTACCATCACGATTAATGGCAAGTACTGTTGTTTCTACTTTCAATATCCGATCTATTTTTCGAGTTTTGAGATTTCTAAATTTAATAGTCCCATCGCCACTACCACTAATTAAAGTTTGTCCATCAGGGGTTAACAACATTGCGCTCACACCTGTTTTTTCACCAATTATGCGAACTTCTGAGCCTGTTTGTATATTCCAAAATCTGATAGTGTTATCGAAACTTGTACTAATCAGAGTTTGATTATCTGGAGTAATCAATATTGATTTAATGCGCTCCTTATGTCCAGTTAAAGTGCGAATTAACGCGCCTGTAGCTGGATTCCACAGTTTGATTGTTTTATCATCACTACCACTAGCAAAAACTTGACCATTGGAAGAAAGATTCAATGCACGCACAGGTGCAGTATGTCCTGATAAAGTTAATTTTAGTCGCTTTAGTTGTTCTGTATTTGTAGGAGTATTAGACGTATTTGCTATCACCCGATAGTTAGCAATCATACTCAAGGCTATAGGTAAGCAAAGGCTAACTAATGTTAAGGTTTTATATAGAAAACTTAATTTCATACTAGACAGAGGTTCTACTTAATATTAATTTAATACTTGCTATTCAACTATTTACAAACTGGAATATACCAGATTGATTATATTTAAAAAGCCCTGATAAAAATTCAGGGCTTAGTTTTGTATGCGGTTTGTTAAATGCCAGCTATAAAATCTTTGCCAGCGGTTTTCTATACAATTAATTATCCTTGAATCGATTAGTTAAAGATAGTCAGGAAACTACCCATTTTTTCTAGGTAGTTACTTAATAAAATCTTAAGATTTATAGATATCCTGACTCTACACCTCACCCAAGCCAGCTAATTACTGGTCAGATCTAACTTCGAGTTGATACATTCGCATTGAAGGATATTCGCCCATCATCCGCCAATAGTATACTTCAGGTAATGGCGATACCCTAGAACCACAGCGACAAAGAAAAACTGGCTCACCCCGGCGCATTGCTTTTTTCAACATCTGCTCTAAACTCGGCTCTAGTTGATTGCTGTTGTACCAAATGATATGCGACTTGCCATAATATCTAGCATTCAGCAAGCTGGCGAATAGCCATTCCATAATCGGCTGAATCTGAACAAGCTCTAGCCCACTTCCCGTTTGCCCATAGCTTTCAATCGTCGGTTGAGCTGGTTTTGGTTTTAGGAAATTCAAGATTTTCATAGTCATGGGCATTACAACTATTCTTAAGATGCCCAGTTTGATTAGAAAATTCAGGTGGCATATCTGCATTACCCCAGAGCCAGAGCAACCCCAGATTTCTCACTTCGTTGATGAACCAGAACTGGACTACTCAACTAACGAGGAAGACCATCATGAGGAGGAGCTTTCCGAGGCGGGTGCTAAAGCTGATTTTAATGTGCCTAAACAGGAAATTGCGGAGGTTTGTAACGAGTTGAGGCGGTTGCGGATCAATCCTCAGCCGTGCTTGGGGGTGATCAAGAAGCATTGGGATAATGTAGCCGGGGCGATTGCTAGAGTGAAGGATGCGTAGACGCTTTGCGGCTTGTCGTAGACATCGCAGAAGGCTGGTGTGATAATCCCACTGGCTTGTTTATAAACTCCTGCAAGAGTGGGGCTAAGGGCAAGAATACCGTTACCGCAGATGTTAGTGCTTGGTTTGAGTGGGCGAGGCGGCAGAGGATCGTGCTGGCGATGTCGGGTAACGTGGTTTATACGCCGGATGGGGAGGCTGTTGAGTTGCGGGAGATGATGCAAAGGTTTCCGGTTGGAGAGTGATATTTAAGCTCTGAATCTGTTGCAGTTGCTTACACATGGGGTGCTTTTGCGTTTTTGGGATGAACGGATGCAGGAGTTTAAGGTGATCACGCAGATTTGACTGTGGACTGAGCAAAAGATAAATCAATTTCTTAAATTTTTTTCTTGATTCTCTTAACTGTCTTAACTGTCCTTGTATCTTTTGCTAGTTTGTAATATTTTACTTAAATTCCTCAGTATTTATGCTGTAAAAAATGTTAATTAAAGTACTAATTAATATTTTTTACAGCTACTTTACTGTTTTTAATTTTAGTCCAGGTTAGTTTCATGAACTTTAATTTTCGTCGTCGAGCATTAGCCCTCAGTTGTGCTGTTGCGACCGCAACCATAGGTGTGGATTTCATGGCAACTAAATCAATTGCCCAAGCTCAACTTCTACCTGTAATTTGTTCAGTAGGTTCAGAAACAGCCAGCTACAATCCCCCACTTACCACTCAAACACAAAATACTACAGTCTCCATACAAGGCTCTGTCGGACAATGTATCGGGGCGCAACCAATTATCTCTGGAACTTACAACTTTACAGTGACGTTTGCGACCTCTTGTAACAATATCCAGAGTTTTCCAGCCTATCCAATTACATATAATTGGAATACTGGACAGTCTAGCCAAGTAAGCTACACTTTTACTTCTCTGAATCTAATTAATGGTCAACTGCTCCTGACCTCTACCGGAACTGTTACTGACGGTTTGTTTAAAGGAAGAACAGTACAGAGAACCATAACCCTCTTAGGAACAAATCTCACAGCTTGCTTCAATCAAGGTCTTTCTACTCTTGGTGGGCCTCAGACATTAACTATTTTGTGAGCAAATGTGTTCTATCTAGCTTAGTTCACATTAGAAATCTTTAAGCAGATAAGCTCCCAATTAGGCGAAAACTTGGGAGCTTATATATCTGCGTTCGTTCTAGTTAAAACAATCGTCCACAAGGAATTGTGCCTCGACGAAGCGCATGACCATTAGTTTCAGAATCATCTGCCCAGAAGAATTGTTTTAAATTGTTGGTACATTCAGAATTTGGCGCAATAGCAATGCCTTCATTATTGATGTTAGGCATTGAACTTGGACGTTCGTAACCTTTGTTAATGATGAATTTGCCTTTCGTTGGCGAACCAACTGTAGTATCGATGGACAATAAAGTTGAACGGTTATTGCAATTGTTGTCGCAATATGCCCATAAAGTCTGATTATCACGGTCGAAAGATAAATCCATTATCTGTGCATTACCACTTGCGATCGTAGCAATACGTCTGTATGTAGAATCAGAATTAAGTGCGTAGGCGTAAATTTGTCCATTTGCTTCCAGTCCCACGAAGAATAATCCTGTACCATGTAGCGGATAATTGGCTGGATTATAGGGCTGATTGGTACTTTCATCAATGAATCCATTAGCCTGTAAATAACTATCTGGCACCCAAGCGATCGCTTCCAAGCCGAGGTTAGTGGATTTAACCGTTGGCAAATTAGAAGTTAAGTTCCATTCCCTCGTAGCATTGAGAGTGGTGGCACTACTGCTAATGTCATAACTCAGTACGCTGAAACGGTTTGAGCCACTGCCATCTCGCTCAGTCGAAACATAGATAGTCGTTGAAGAAAGCTCGGCTTTGGTCACTCCTTCCGCATCCGGCGCACCAGTCCCATTGGGATAACGTAACGTTTTTCCCGAACTCCAACCATTAGCAGTATTTTTGATAAAGTTACTACCGTTCCAAACCAAGTTATAGAGTTTTGATGGTGAATTTTGCACTCCCCACAATACCGCTTGTTGTGTTCCCGTGGTTGGCTCGTAGAATAAACCACTGAGATTACCACCAAACTGGTTGGAGCCATCCGCAGTGACTACAGTTGTGTTGTTAGGCCACACATTGTATGTCACAGCGGCTGTTACTAATTTCGCACTCAATACACTGATGCCGCAAGCAAAAAAAAGGTTTGCTATCGTCCAAGAAGATTCTGTTTTACGTTTCATTTTTGAATAACTTTTTCAGATAATTAATCAGCCAGCCCATTTTTGTTGCTCCAGTTGTTTAAATGACAAGGAACGACAAAATTAAGCGAAAATCATCTTAGCAATCGCTTATGTACATTAGAAGAAAAATTGAGTAAAATTTTGGTTAAATTTGATTGTTTTCCAGATATTTTACTCATGTCTTAAGACTTGAGTTTTATAAATCGGCTAGGTTGTAGCTAACAAGTGTGAATGGAAACGTTATGCCTACTCAATTTATGGGAATTATTGCTTTTAAGTATAGTGTTCCCAGTTTAGGATTTGTAGGTCATGAAAGTTGCTCAGATTATTAGCAAATTGGGTATCTGGTGGCAGCAAAAATTAAGGTTAGATATCAAGAAGCCTACCTTGTTGTGTTTGTTTATAATCACTGTTTGTCTTACCTTTGTGAACAGTGGCTGTAGTCTTGGACAAAACCAATCCCTCAAACCGCTTCGGGTGGGAATTACAAGCTGGGCAGGGTTTGATATTGTACGCTATGCTCAACCCTCTGGAATTTTCAAACAGCGAGGGCTAGAAGTTGAGTTAGTACGATTTGATAACCAACAAGATTCCAGTCGTGCCGTACTTAAAGGTAGATTAGATGCGGCATTTGTGTCTTTCTGGGATGTGATGCAAGTTGATCCGGGTAATGATCAGCCTGTAGTATTAATGACAACTAATATCTCTGCGGGCGCAGACGGAATTGTTACCCGTCCAGAAATTAAATCCGTCGAAGACTTGCGTGGGAAAAAAGTCGGCGCAAAGCTAGGAACTGTCAACCATTTAATTTTGCTGGAAGCATTGAAAGCTCATCAAATCAAGCCCTCTGAAGTTCAGATTCGAGATTTATCCAATGAAGTAGCAGCCGAGAAAATTAGAACAAGTGAGATTGATGCTGCTGTGCTGTGGGAACCAATGCTAGGAGAAACTGCCAAAAGTATCAAGGGGAATGTGGTTCACACTACAAAGCAAGTCGACAGTCTGGTAATTGATATCTTGATGTCCAGTGAAAGTACAGTCAAAACGAAACAAGCCCAACTTCAGCAATTTATACTAGCATGGTTTGATGTGATGCACGCCGTTGAAACGCAGCCGACAAAAGTGTTTAACACTGTAGGAGAAAAACTAGGACAGCGTGGTGAGTCTTTTGCCAGTGATTATGCTGGGTTAAAAAAAGGGGATATTATTTTAAACCGACGGATGTTTGCCGCAGACGGTCGTCTCAATTCGGCAAAGGGAGAAATTGTACAACTGCTGCAAGCAGATCCACGTCATGGTCGAGTGATTCGGCAAGATGTAAACATTAATACCGCACTTATCAATGAAGCTATAGCAGGATGGAAGTTATGAGGCAGCCATCTCAAAATCACTTATCCCAGCAACTACTGATGGGTTTCGGGATTTCTTTAGCAACAGTTGGCTTAACTACATTGGGATTAAACTACTTTTTGATTCAATCAAAACTGGAGCAGGAACTAGAACAACGTGGCCAATCAATTACCCAAGGAGTTGGGTTTTCCACAGAAGGATTAATCGAACTGGGAAATACGAGCATTATCCAGCGAGTGGTACAAAACTATGCCACATTACCAACGGTTATAGAAGTTGCGATTGTCAGTCCAAATGGACAAACCCTAGCCAGAAGTGGGGCAGAACTAGAAAACCCACCTTATGCTTCAATTTACCCAGGACTGGCTTATGTCCTCAAACAGTCTTCCCAAACAGGCTTGCAAGGAAGTTTTAGAATCTCAATAGACGGTAAGCCAGCATTAGTTGAAATTTTGCCCTTTAGCAGCACACTGTTTGGTCAGGCAAACCGACGCGGATTAGTGATCGCTATTCTTGATGTCCAAGAACTACAATATCAAGCTTGGCAAACTCTCTCTACCTCTACCATTATCTTAATCATTGGGATGTCAGCCATTCTAGTGCTGATGACAGGAATGATTCAGCGATTTGTCTTACATCCACTCCAACGTTTGAATAAAGCCGTTACCGATAGTCACAGCATTGACCATTATGTGATGCCCAGTGGATTGCCAAATAACGAAATCCTATTTCTTGCCCAGACAATTCAACAGGCGGCTACACGAGTAGAGGCTTACCAGCAACTTGAACAAGAAGTAGCCCAGCGAAAGCAAGCCCAAGCCGCATTACTGGAATCAGAAGCACAACTGCGGCAGCAAGCCCAAGATTTGGAGAAAGCCATCCAAGACTTACAGCAAGCTCAACTACAAATCATTCAAAGTGAGAAAATGTCTGCTTTAGGCAGTCTGGTTGCAGGTGTTGCTCACGAAATTAACAATCCAGTTTGCTTTATTCACGGCAATCTAACTCATGTTAACAATTACACTCAGGATCTTTTACAATTAATCGACCTTTACCAACAACAATATCCTCATTCTACAGAAACGATCCAGACAGCAGAGCAAGCCATTGACCTAGAATTTGTTAAACAAGACTTTCCCAAACTGCTCAGTTCGATGAAAATAGGAACAGAACGCATTCAGGGAATTGTGCAATCTTTACGCAACTTCTCCCGTCTGGATGAAGCTGAGTTTAAAGCAGTAAATGTGCATGAGGGTATTGAAAGTACATTGCTGATCTTGCAAAAACGTCTCAAGGCACAAACAGGCTCTGACAAAATTGAAGTAATTAAAGATTACGGTCACTTACCCTTGGTTGAGTGTTACCCTGGTCAACTGAATCAGGTGTTCATGAATCTTTTATCAAATGCGCTCGATGCTTTAGAAGAGTTAACTTTCAACCAACAACCTTCTACTCATAACAAATTACAACAAAAAACCAATCCTGCAATTTGTATTGTTACGCAAGTCTTGGCAGACAAAACTATCTCAATTCACATTAGTGATAACGGCTCAGGGATGGATGAAACAGTAAAAGCGAAGTTATTTGACCCTTTCTTTACTACTAAACCAGTCGGGAAAGGGACAGGTTTAGGCTTATCCATTAGTTATCAAATTGTAGTGGGCAATCACAAGGGCAAGCTGTACTGTCATTCTGCACTAGGACAAGGAACTGAGTTTGTCATAGAAATTCCAATTCATCAGTCGGGTCGTATACTTAGATGAATAGTACAATTGATAATTATTTTTAGCGATCACTCAAAAGTTACCGAAAAACTGGGTCTAAAGCCTCGCACTTCTAGGGCGACTTTTATTGTATTCCAATTAATCTTATACCGAGCATTGTAGTATAAGAGAGGAGGTGAAGCGATGCTAGTTTTTGAATTCAAAGCTTATGGGAAATCAACGCAATTAGCGGCAATAGATGATGCAATTCGTACCGCCAAATTCATCCGCAATAGCTGTATTCGGCTATGGATGGATGTTCAAGGCACGAGTAAAAATGACTTGCAGAAATATTGCGCTGTACTTGCGGCTAATTTCCCCTTCGCAAATGAACTCAATTCAATGGCTCGTCAAGCTAGTGCTGAACGGGCGTGGTCATCGATCTCCAGGTTTTATGAAAACTGTAAAAAGGGCATCTCTGGCAAGAAAGGTTTTCCCCAATTCCAGAAAGATTGTCGCTCGGTTGAGTACAAATCTACCGGATGGAAGCTTGCAGATAATCGCAAATCCATAACCTTTACTGACAAAAAAGGTATTGGTCGTCTAAAACTCAAAGGGACTCGTGATTTGCATTTCTACCAACCCAACCAAATCAAACGGGTGAGATTGGTAAAACGTGCAGATGGTGTATATGTTCAATTTTGTGTTGATGCAAACCGTTCTGAAAACATAGAAGCAACTGGTAAAACAGTGGGCTTAGATGTTGGATTAAAAGAGTACTACACCGATTCTAACGGGTTGGTAGTTGAGAACCCTAAATTTTTGCGTAAAGGCGAGAAAGTTCTCAAACGTTCACAACGCCGTGTTTCTAGAAAGGTAAAAGGCTCAAAAAATCGGGGTAAAGCTAGGCAGCTTTTAGGTAATCGCCACCTCAAAATAAGTAGGCAACGTAAAGACCATGCGGTGAAATTAGCACGGTGCGTAGTTCAGTCCAACGACTTGATAGCCTACGAAGATTTGAGGATTAAAAATATGGTGAAAAATCATTGTTTAGCTAAGTCTATTAATGACGCATCTTGGTATCAGTTTCGTGTCTGGGTTGAGTATTTTGGTAAAGTATTTAAACGTGTCACGGTTGCGGTTAATCCGCAATACACAAGCCAAGAATGCTCTAACTGTGGTGAAATTGTGAAGAAAACACTATCCACTAGGACACACGTTTGTAAATGTGGTTGTTCGATGGATAGGGATGAAAACGCAGCCAGGATCATCCTTAGTCGAGGATTGGGTACGGTAGGGCATACCGGAACCTTTGCGCTAGACGCAAGCAACGCTCGGGGAGATGCAACCTCTACTCTTGTTGGTGAAAGCCTGTATGAGCAAGTTATGTCTTAGATCCAAGAATCCCCGTGCGTTCACGCCGGGGAGTGTCAACGGGCAATTGATTTGCGGTTGTTGTAGGTGGGGCGGTTGGGGCCAAGGGGTAAGAGCCTGTAAAGAAACAACTTTTACAAATTTGATCGGAGCCTGCGATGTTTGGGCAGTTGGCGGCGGTGGCTCCCGATTGGGTGCTGTGGTTGGACTGACAATGATTCACGACTGTTTAGATATTTTACAACCTTACCAAAGAGGGCAGGGAGCATCTCTCAAGGATAGGTATTTTATATTTGTCTATGTGATGCTGATTGCGAATAATTATGCGGGTTCAGAGCTTTTCCTTGAACCCTCATGAATCAATATTTTCAGTGTTTGAAATTAATGTGATGATCGGCGTACAGAGTATCTTTCACTAAGTCATACATCCGGCTCATCATCCGCCCAAAAATGCCATCACCTACCAAGTGACGACTGACGGGTTCCGGCTGGAGTAAAAAACCTGCCAACGCCAGAATAAAACCTGCAACTATCAGTATTAAAAAGGTGTACTCTCGAATTTGAGACCGCCATAAAGACACAAACAGTCCATTGCTTAAGGAGCGAAAATTTGCAAAATTCATAAGTCTTACCTACTGTAACCAAGTCAAAATTCACAGAGAAGGAAAGCGTTGCAGATTCATCCACACCTGCGCCCGTGTGTTTGTATTGTCGCCTGTGACATTAAAGCTGGTTTTAGTTCCTGTACCAGATACAGAAACATCTCCTGTAATCTGACCGTTAGCATTATAGTTAATTAGTAAATTGCGGCGAGACGAGCTAGGTGAAATATCCACATAGTCATCCTGAGTCACACCATCTTCATCATAGATTTTGATATCGAATGGAACAGTTGCGATCCGATTATTGATCCACTTGGGAAACACCCAACTAAACGGCAGTAATTTGTTAGGATACACGTCATCTCCTCCATCAATGGAAGACCCACCATAAGCTTTACTGCCAAGTGTGCTATTACCAATCGTAATGTTCGGATAGAAGTCCGCCTGATCTGGATAATCTACGTAATACCAAACCCAACTTGTGTTGATCGCCTTCACCCGCTCAATCGTTAAAATGACTACACTAAAATTTTCACTCTGCCACAGATCATAAAATCGCTTTAACAAACCTGCTCCTAACTGTTCTGCTAATGGCACCATTTGTTGAGCAGAAATATAAAAGGTTGTTGAGTTTTTAGCTAGGGATAAAAGGGGTGTAGAAAGTCGGGCTGCTTCTTCAATATACTGCCCAGGTCGCCAATCATTGCGATAAATTCCACCTTGAGTTGCATGAGGCAAACTGTTGAGATAAGTATCAACAGCATCTTCATATTCAGTGTGCATGGAACCTGGTTTCTGCGCTCCTTCGTCTGTGGCGTGTTGAGGAACAGTTACATCTTGAACATAATGCAACACCCAACCCATCCAGGTTACAGCTGGGAGCAACGCGATTTTCTGAACTCTGACAAAAACAAGTGACAATGCTCCATCCTAAAGCCAGGCGATCGCTAAAACATAAATTTAAATAAAAGGTATAAAATGTTCAGGCACTGCGAGGATTAAGGAAAGAGCTAAAAATAGAATTACAAAAATTGTCCCACCTGCCAGCTATCCATTGACATCGCAGATGTAACATAATCTCTGCATTATCTGGAAGCCAAAATTTGCTGTTCCCTTTCATGCGTAAGTTAACAGCTTGACGAATTAAACTTTCAACTGCACCGCTACCAAGGGGTAGCTGATTGAGGGCGACAAGCGTGATAATTTAATAGTCGCCTGCGATAAGCTTTGAGAATGTAATTACGCTCTCGCACCAAAATTTTACAACGCTCACCAGTTGCTGTTGAAATAAATTCATCCATATTTCTCATTAAATTGAGAGCTTGACCTTTCTTTAAAGTTTTTCGAGCTTTTTTAAACCAAGATTGACGCTCATCATCACAAGAAAAAGCTGCATCAGCAAAGTCTTGTAAATGAGAAGCAGCGTGATAAAAATCTAATAACTTATAAGTAGCAGTTGGGCATTTTACTTTCTGTAATAAAGGCGGAATATGTTTCCAAATCCACTCAGCCCCATCAGCAACAAATAAAACCTGTTTAGCTTGGCTTATACCCAAATTGACTAGATACATTTCTAGAATTCTGAGAAATTCTTCATAACCTAAATATGTGCCATCATTGGTAATGGGTAGAGATGATGCCCTAATTTTTTTACCATGCTCATCCACTGTATAAATAGTTAATAATTTTGGTTCAACCCATTCTCCAGTAAAGCCTAGGCGATTAGTCTTGAGCTTCCGTCTACCTTTTTTATTAATCCGAATTCTTGTTCTCCCGCCATCTACAGTAATGACAACGCGCTGGTCTTTGAGAACATCACTTGTAGGTAAATTACCTATCTCTAAACTTTTTAATTTAGACTGACGTAAGTTTATCCCAATTTTACCAAAATAGTATGTGAGACGTTCTATTCGTTTCAAGCTAATTTTTACTCCCCAATCTGTTAAGATTGTGCGTGCAGCTTCAAACGAACCAGCGATTGCTCCATATTTTGTAATTGTTGCCCAAACATGGGGTGTTAGTCCTTCTTCTATTCCTAACCATTTTAGAAATGGGCAGAATCCTAACTTTAAATATTTACCTTTTTGATGTGATTGTTTTTTATCTTCAACCATATATGGTAATGAAAGAGTTATTTTAACATGACCAACTGTTAATATTTGCCTAGTATAATTACCATGTTTTCTAATCTTTTGATTTGATAAACTTTTGATTTGACTGCTTGCTATATCTAGAGCCTCTTGAGATTGAGATAGTTTGTTTAATAAAACCGCTATACATTCTCCTGCCAAAGTTAATGCCGTATTTCTAATTTCTTCTTCTAATGCTTTAAAAGTCTGAGCCGTCCATTCACTCAGATTTTTAATTTCTAAAAGTTTCGTAACTTTTTCTTTAAAGTCTGACAATGATTTGCTTAAATCTAAGCTTGAATAGATTTTTTCGTTCATGAAGTGTAGGCATTCCCTGTTTTGATATTCAACATCAAAACTATTACTCAAAGGGCATCCTACACTTTTTTATCCCCATCACAGAACTAAACAACCATAAAAATAGATTTATCTCAGTATTACTAAGATATTTAGCTATCTAACTAGTATCAATTTGACTAATTTACTGAACTTTCAGTTTAGCGATCGCCTGGCTTTAGGATGGAGCATTGTCACTTATTTTTGTCAGAGTTCAGAAAATCGCGTTGCTCCCGTTACAGCTTTAGCCGTATTTCCTTTTCGCATTTCATCTACTGCTTGAGCATAAGACCAGTCAGCCATATCATTTGAACCTGGTTGTGGCCCCGTCAGAGTATATAATTCCCAAGAACCCAGAGAAACAAACTGAGCGGCATCCACAGCGAAATTGTACTTACCAAAATCTAGTACCAGACCTTTCCCTGTAGCTGGATTATAGAAATGGCTAAAGCTACTACCAGGTAATGGCGGAGTTGTGTATATTCCTGGTACAGAAACAGCAAAGGGTGTGCCAAAGGTATCAGGTTGCAATTCGCCATTGAGAATTTCCTGGCGATAGGCGTTAAAAAAGTTAGCTATTGTACTAAATCCATCGCCACGTAAAACATCTATTGCTTTTAGTCCCATTGTGCCGTGACCTCTTGGCTGGCTAATATCAGCCACAGTAGTACTGCCATTGAATCCAACAGGTGGATTGTAAGCCCAGGCTTTTTGTAATGGACTGCAAAAAATGAAGATAGAGGTTAATAAAATTGTCAGCAAAAACTGTCTAACAAATGGTATGCCTAGCCGCAGCACTTCCATAGAGTAGATGCTCCTGAAGATTGGATACATGGAAAATTAAGTAACGCAGGGTTCGACTTCAGGCTTATAAGTAAAAAACTACGCAGCCAGAATACGGTGAAATGAATCACATTCGCGTTATAAGCATCACTGAGTATCCAATGCCAACATTAATATCTCCCCTAAGAAAGATTTAATTTTTGCTTAAAGGTAGAACTTGACGCTGATGATGAGCGGAACAAGATTGTTAAGAAGTGGTTAAGGGATGAATTGGCAAATCAACCCTCAATTGCGAACTGCGACTTACGAATTGATTTTGTGGCGTTTGAGGAGGCACAACCGCAAATATTTGGGCAGTTGGTGGCTGAGGCTCTCGATGAGGTGGAATGTATGGTGTGAGTTGTGGAGTTTTGACCTGTCTGCTTACGGTAGGACTGATCAATAATTCTTCTGTTGCTCATCCACGAAACACCACAGCCATTCTTCTCCAAGTTCGGCTGAACTAATAACCGGATGTCCACTATTTTCATAATGACGACGAGCGTGTTGATTTTTGGAAGAGTCGCAGCACAACATCTTGCCGCAGGTCTGGCAAATACGCAGATGTACCCAGCGATCATTAAGTAAAATACACTCCTGACATTGAAATACAGGATAGTTAGCTTTGTGAATCAAGTTTTCCAAAGTCAATTCATTGAGATGTTGGCAGGACATAAAGTTTTCCTATTGATTACAGATGCGCCCGATGGGGGGAGTGGATGGCGTAGTTTTGGGTTTGGGGTGATCGCTACGGGTTGATGCAGTAACTTGTGCGTTTATTGGAATGTTAAAACGCTCATAAACATAACAAATAATGAAAATTGAATGATACGTTTGTCAAACTAAAATCCTTGTTTATTTAGTATTTTCGGCACTGGACAAAGTAGAAGCTCAAAAATTACCGCACTCCTTGGGTCGCTGTTTAAGACTGAGATACTCTTGTCTAGAGTATTATCCGGCAGGCAATGTAGTTAATTTGATGATACCTCGACGACATTTTCTGCAAAGCTTTTATAAGCATCGCCCATTTGTTTAGCCACTGAGTCAGGAAAGACGTGAAAATCCCCAGTTTTAAGAGCTTCTATTATTCCATCTGCCACAAGTGCAGGTGGCTGTGCAACCTCACCCATTCCTGCTGCATCACTCATATCCGTGGCAATCGGGCCAGGGTGAACACTTAGCACAAGCGTGTCCTGTTCACTCAACAGTTCTCGTAATGCCTGAGTGATTGAATAGGCCGCAGCTTTTGAGGCACAGTAAGTAGCAGAGTCGGGGAAACCCTTGAGCGAAGCAACAGAATTGATTTGGGCAAAGACACCTCCTCCATTGGCTTTGAGTACTGGGGCAAACGCCTGCGCCATGTAGATCAATCCATACACATTGATGTTCATCTGAAATTCAAGAGATGCGATCGCATTTTCAGCTAAGGGAGTTCCAGCTTGAAAGACTCCTGCATTATTGATCACTATTTGCACATCTGGGGCAGTTTGAGCCGCCGCAAAAATAGATTGGGGATCACCTAAATCAAGCTGAATTGGTACTACCCTCTCACCGTATTGTTCAACCAATGAGGAGACACTATTGAGTTGGCGAACAGCCGCATAGACTTTGCTGGCTCCGTGTTCAATAAACGACTCAACTATCGCCTTGCCGATGCCGCGATTTGCGCCCGTCACCAAAATGGTTTTGTCTTTGATGTCGTAGTTCATTCGGATTTCTCCTGATGGTTGTCCATGAGCTAAAAAACCTTGGACAATCGCTCTAAATTAGGGCAAAGAAATTTAGCTGCTCTGTTGAAGAAAGACTGCGGCTTCTATTGCTCCTTCAGCATGGTATCATCATCTATATCAGGTGTATCTAGCAACACCAATTTTTTAGTTATCTTTAAGGTTTGTGCTTTTGAACACCTCTTCCCAGGCATTTCAAGTTTTTGTTAGAGACTGAATACAATTACCGTGTCGGTTGCAGTGCCTGTTGCGCTAGGGCGTGTTTTAAAGCTATAGCTAAAGAAACAACGGAGTAGCACGTCATGAACAACTGGAATTTACCTTGGGAAGGTGGATGCCGTTGCGGACAGATACGGCTTCAGGTGAATGCCCCACCTCTGCTGACAATGGCTTGCCACTGTACAGGTTGCCAGCGAATGAGCGCCAGTGCTTTTTCTTTGAGCGTTGCGATCCCAAGCATTGGCTTTTCAGTACTGAAGGGTCAACCAACTATTGGCGGCTTACATGGCACGACTCGCCACTACTTCTGCCCACACTGCATGAGTTGGATGTTTACTCGGCCGGAAGGAATGGATGAGTTCGTTAATCTGCGAGTGACGATGCTGGATGATGTGTCATGGTTCAAGCCGTTCATCGAAACTTGGACAAGAGAAAAGCTAACATGGGCCATAACTTCTGCGTTTCATAGCTTTGAGACTCTACCTACTTATGAAGATTATGCTTCTTTGATAGAAGAATACGCCAAGCAAGCATCGAAACCTTTACAATAAATAGAATTTGAAACTTTCCCCAATCTTCAAATCCGTTCGGGCGCTATTTGCCCTGTTGCGCTTAATTTGGCGGATTGGTGTTGGTTGTGAAAATGATTAAGTTTCGCCCGTAGATTTATTGTAAAGATACACGCCAAATTTTAATAATACCATCCTGCCCAGCACTCGCAAGTGTTTTACCGTCAGGATTGAAAGCAACCGACCAAACTTGTTGTTTGTGTGCTGTAAAAGTGCTAATTTCTTTACCATTAGTGATACTTTTTGCACCAGCACTCGCTCGCAAGAATTACTCCATTAGGGTTGTTTACCCCAGATATTTCTGGAGAATAAGCCACCGAATAACCTGAATCAGACTGCGTTGTGAAAGTACGGAATAACTGAGTATTTTTTGAAGACTGAGCAATTAAATCCTGAGTATTAGGAGTCTTTTGAGTACAACCGGAAATAGCAATAGTTATTACTGTCGGTGCTATCAGGGAATTCCACAAAATACGGTTGAGAGTCATTGTCGGAAAATGCCTTCAGCTTGATGTTTGAATCGACTGATTAAACTACACGCTGTTTCATAATTACTTTCAAAGTCTTAACCATTTATTAGCTGCAAAGTTTAATCAAATTTTTTATTAATTTTGGCAAGAGTTGGACTATCGAAAAATACTTATTAGGAACAAGTTAGGCAAGCTCAAGCACTACAGCAAACAATGCCACCATTAAAGATATGTCAAAAAAGCTCGTGATTTGTAAGAATTCAGTACCCAGGTAGTTGCCCAGTGGAGTCGAGGTGAGTCAGAATTCAGAATAGGTAACAGATTTAATCTGCGCTAGAAATTTAATTCTTCTTCATTCTCAAATATTTTTCTGATTCTTTAACTATTCTGATGGATGTATTCTTACCGTGATTTTAGTCGATATAATCTGTTGGCATTTGTCTTTCAACATTATGATCTGAAATTGGACGACTCCCATCTATTTCTATCGTGTCTTGAATTTGAAAGCTATTCTTAGTAATTGGACGTTGACCGTCTATCTCAAGAATTTTTTCCACCTCTAAATCATTAGGATCAATTGGTCGTTGTCCGTCTACGGGTAGCATCTCATGCTCTTGGAGATTGCTCTTACCAATTGGGCGTTGACCATTTATATCTATTGTTTTATCAGCATAATTTTCAGCTTTTACAATTGGCCTCTGTCCATCTACATCAATCGTTTCCTTAATTTCAATATTACTAGGGTCAACTGGACGTTGACCATCTATATCTATTGTTTTATTTGTTTGTGTCATTTCGTTAGGTGATGACTCTGAAGGCATACTAATTTGCTACCTATTAATTTAAAAAATATCTTTGATTAACAGCTTGTTTGAAATCATTAATTAATTTATTAAATAAAAACATAAAAGTCTTCTGCCATAGCACAGAATCTATCTATTACTTGAGAGTGACTCAGTATCTCTCTAAAAGCACTTTTGTATCTCTTTCTCAAGATACTGCTATGAAAAGGATGTGATTGCTATTCTCTAAAAATGACACTAGTTACACAACGATCTCTTAGACAATCAGTAGAATCACCCGAAAAGTTGGCGCACAAGCATTTGACAGCCGAGCGAATGCAAGATGTTCGTTTGTTGCTACAAAACTTAATTGATAGCGAGGAAGCAACTGTTAAACTTGTGCTAGATTGTCTTTATGATGTTGGGGCAGCTAATTTCATTGATCAAAAGTTTCGTCCTCGTTTCTTAAATAAAACAATGAAGTTAATTGCTCGAATGTCTAAGCCTGTATTTAGAGTTTATGCTTGGCGTTGGTTTAGGAAAAAAAGTCCTCATTTAATTGCCAATTGGTTACAAACTCAAGTAGCTTTTGTCACGCCAACAGCTAAACCTAAAAATGTAGTTGTTGAACTTCCACAAGGAAAATCATATTCTCCAGTAGAGGCAGATAGTCTGAGAAAAGAGATAGTGTATTTACATCAACAGGTGAGATGGCTAACAGCAATTACAGTAGTTGCACTTTCAGCTTTAGGTATAACAATTAGTACAGTGAAGCATAATCAAATAGCACCATTACAAACTAGGCAGATATTACACAGGAATTTGAATTAAAGTATTATTCTTTTGAATCAAATTTACAACCTGTGATCTTCTCTGCAAATAGTAAGAATTCAGTACCCAGAATGAATAAGTATCTCTAAAATTAATAAATTGATTTCTCAAATTTTTCTCATGATTTTTAAACACTCCTGACTCCTGAATTCTAACTCCTGAATACTTACTGTAAATATAATTTGAATTTGGTATATTTTTCTGTTTCAGGTCACGGTCTTACGAGTATCAGTAGCAATCAACAACAGTGATGCACCACTAAAGATAAAACTAATACCAACGTACAATCCGATTATCCAAAGCGAATTATTAGGCCAACTGTACCAAATAAAAATTCCCAGGATCAGAGTAATTATCCCATCCATTAATACTAACCATGACAAATTACCCCCAGTTCTGGCTTTAAAACAGGCAATTATTTCAAAAATACCTTCGGCAATAAAAATCGTAGCTAACACTAGTGTTAGAGTAACCGCACCAGCTAAGACATTACTCAGGAGAATTATCCCTGCAATGATGTAGAGAATTCCTAGTGAAAGACTGAGCCAAAATCCACGAATAGGCTTAGATTGAAACGATTTAATAATCCGCACAATCCCTGCAAACAGAAAGAACCAACCAAAGGCAGAGACAGAGAGAATCGTTGCTACCACAGGCATGAGTATGGCAATGATGCCCAGAATAATCAACACAATGCTCAGAAAAATAATCCGACCTGTACTTTTGTGGATACTTTCTTGAGTTTCAGGCGGAAGATCTAGTATCATAAACTTTCTTCAGGTTTGGCTAAGGTGATAATCTTTAATATTTGCAATACCTTGCAACAAAAACCTATACCCAAAGAAAGACCCAGTACAAACATTGCGGACTATCCCGCGGCATTTCTATTCAAACTAACCTATTGTTTGGCTCAGGACTTGCTATTTGAGAAAGTAATAATAAAGATTTGAGAATTAAAAACTTATTCATTTAACCTAAAACATCTATAACTTTACTATTAGCCTATAGCAACCTATTAACAAAGAATCACTTTTTCAAAAACTAACATTAATCAGAGCTTAATTTTAGTTTAAATTTAAGAATTTTACTAGAGTAAATTCTTAAATTCATCTAAACTTAGACTTATCAAAAGTATTTAACTGTTTATGGAGCAATATCTATGACTATTTCAATGTACCAAGCTTCAATCCCTGTTTCTCTTCATGTACTCAATAATCTCATAGCCATTCTGGAAAAAGGTGCTACCTATGCAGAAACTAGAAAGATAGAGCCTTCTGTATTGCTCAATAGTCGTTTGTACCCAGATATGTTTCCCTTAT
Source organism: Nostoc sp. HK-01 (assembly GCA_003990705.1). GTDB lineage: Bacteria > Cyanobacteriota > Cyanobacteriia > Cyanobacteriales > Nostocaceae > Nostoc_B. Next base: position 332,629 of record AP018319.1, on the reverse strand, counting down.
CTCGGCAAGTACAAATCGCCTGTGACATTGTAAATAGAGGTGCAGCACGGCTGGCAGGCACAGAAGCACCCCAGTTTGAGGATAATGAAACAACCTTTGCACAACTGATTGAACGCATTCAAAAAACTATTTCACATCTCAACACATTTAAACCTGAACAAATTGATGGTTCAGAAGAAAGAACAATTACCTTACCAATACGTGATAACACCTTGTCCTTTCAAGGAATTCAGTTTCTCCTATACTTTGTTTTACCAAACCTTTATTTTCATGCCACAACTGCCTATGACATTCTCAGGCACTGTGGCGTAGAACTTGGTAAACGAGATTTCCTTGGTCAGATTTAAAATATGTGGTTTTTCAGGCGGAATGTTTTATGATAGCTTTCGTCAGATTCAGTCAATGTGCTTGGAAAACCAACAACTCAACCTATTCTCAGATATAAAGTCTACTCCTTCCAAGAGAGCAAATCAATTGGTGATGAATGCAGAGGCCTTGGCAGGGTGGAAATCTCGCATACTCACTCATCAGCAGCAGGTGAGACAAAACCAGCCGCCACAGCAAACAAGCTTATTCGACCTCTCTCCCAATCACTGCGATCTCGATGCAATTGATCCACTGACACTACAGCTTGTACCGATGTCTTTCTACAGAAAACCTGCTGATGGCTTTGGCGATGCTTGTCTGTATTTTATTTTGGATTCAGCAGTTGGGTTAGTGCTTTATGTTGGGGAAACTTGCCGCAGTAACAAGCGGTGGAAGGGGATTCATGATTGCAAAGACTACATCGCCAGTTACCAGGATTTGCATTCTCGGTATGGGTTGCAGACAGCCGTGAATGCAGCGTTTTGGTGGGATACTCCGGTTGAGCGACGCGCACGGCAACAGTTGGAGTTGAAGTTGATTCTAAAGTGGCGATCGCCCTTCAATAAGGAGAACTGGGAACTATAGGGGCAACCGTTTAAGTAAATTGATCTGCACTCGCATCTTTTAGTAAAAATTCGTTCTGCTGGGACAGGCAGTAAAATACAAACATTTGCCGAGTGAGCGATCACTATTATTTGCTATGCAATTACTGCTGTATGATTGCCTTGGCTAGTATTTATCCCCCTAATGCACTAGCAGTTCATCAACTGGCAATAAATTTATGAGTAGTTTGCTTTTATTATTAATAGGTTTTGGAATTTTTTTCTTAGCTTGGAAAACTCAAGATGAAATTAATCGCATTACGGCAATGTTTAGCGGGACAATTTCTCTAATTTGGGGGTTGACTCTCGCTCCCTTATCACTTCAATTACTGATTGAAATTGTCTCACTTCTAGCGGCTTTTTCTGTTTGTATGCGTTGTTTAGGTTGTGGCTCAAACCGCAATTGATTTTTCAACTGATAATTTTTTAATTTCCTAACGATGCAGATAGTTTTTAACTAAATACTAAATTCATCGCTTAAACTGTATTTAACAATACTTAGTCACATCTTCACCGTATTCATCTGCTAGATAGTTCCAGGCAAGAAAGGTTTTCCTCGTTTTCTGAGGCTCCAAACCAGAGCATCTGTTGAATACAAACAAAGCGGTTGATCGCCATCCGAGTATCGATATATTGAGAAAAATCTGAAATTTTAGGTATCTTGGTCAGGAGAAACATTTCTAGATTTCAGCTTTTTTAGCCCATGTTTTAATATCATTATGAATATCACAAACAAGGCACAAGTAATAAATAATAATATCGCTATTGGCAGGAAGCAATTACCTTGATTTGTACTCCACGAACATAAGAAAAGTAGAGTCTGTATCCCGAATATGCTCCCTAAAATTAAGCTAAATATACCAATAGCTCCCACACATACAAGAATATATCCAGTATTTCTATTTTTGCTCATAAATCCCTGGCTTCTGAGAAAAGTTATTTTCGAGTTGCATTATTTTGTAGTACATAGCGCAACCAATTTTGTGAAATTACTAGTTGAAAAAATTGCTAACGCAGTCAAAACGGCTAAACAAACTAACTGAACAATAATTAAGACGCTCAAGCTACTGGCTAAAGTGGCAGATCGTCATCAATTTCTATCAAGTTAACTTTGGCATTCTCAACCACTGTATTTCCTAGCAGTGTGTCTTGCAACGCGTCAAATTTTGATTCGGCTTTTCTAATGCGTTCATAATGCAGAATTACATGGTAACGTTTTTGAATTGGCTCCCCAGCAGCCGAATACTCTACTGCTTCCCAATCGGTATTTTGACGTTCCTCGGCAATCTGGCGATATTGGCTGGCTAACTGCTCCAATGCCATAGCTATGGCATGAAATTCGCTTTGTCCACCGCAGCGAATTTCATTGGCACTTGACTCAACAGGGGACGATAACTGACAAATATACTGATTATTCTCGTCAGTCTGCACGTTAATCGTAATTGTTCTGGTGATTGAAGTCATATCCGGGCTAATTTAATACTGAGTCTTTGCTACATTCAAAAATTAGTTATCTCATAATTACCTAAGTATTGCCTCATCCCCTTGAAGTTCTTTGAGAAATACAGGCATATAACCGTCTACCTGAGCATAACCACACAATAGCACTCCTACAACTATGAAAAAGTCGGTATGCTTCGGAAATCTCTTATTCGCATCAATTGGAATTGCTTTTTCATAACCCAATTCTGGTAGAGAACGGCTGACCCAGAGTGCGTTATCTCTCCAAAAATAGGGCAGCACAATCGGTGGATACCAGTCTCCTTCTTGATCATGGCTTTCTTTGCACACAGAGATGCCACCATCAAAGACATGATATGGCAGTATTTTATTGCTTACTGTTGCAGACATGGTTGTTTCTTTTCTCTCACAAAGGTAAATTTTATTCTAATCACGAACATAAGAATTAGGATTACAGATTCAGCTTTTAGGGTGATACAGTTGATGATGAAATTGCTCTATGATGTGGTTCTATGAGCCAAACTGAAACTACTTCACAAATCCTAGAGCAGCTTCGCAAGGCATCTGATAGCTTACTCATGATGAGTGAGTCTGATTACCCATTTGAAACTTTTCTTTGGAAAGATGCTGCACCCATAACGCCCGAAAAAGTTGTACAACAGAGTGAGCATCCACAGGATACACCTGTAGAAATGCTATCGGTTGATGATTTTTTTACTGTTGCTACTACTCCCCAAGACTGGCACAGTGAGCAAGAAAAGGCTACAGTTACTAAATTCCAAAACCTTGTACAAACTATCAAATCGACCTTAAAAAACCCGCAGGTGTATCGCGTCGGACACATCGAGATTGATGCTTACATCCTCGGCGAAACTCCCACAGGTGATTTAGCTGGACTTTCTACTAAACTTATCGAAACTTAGAATTAAGTAGTTGAGTTTGAGTTAATTAATGCTGACATTATCAACTTTAGCTTCGATAACTTCCTGAATTTCTATTGGTACATTCCTTAGAAAATTATAGCCTGTAATTTCTTCTAGTTTCTTCACAGAAGTTCTATATTTAATCCATTTATCATTTTTAATTCCCTGCTTGTTGGGCATATCTACGGCAATCACACGAGTATTTCTGTTCACTCCATTCAAACCCAACCCTGGTTTATCCAAGACAACAATTATTTTCCAAGTTCTGGCCGGAACAGTCACCCTACCATTAGCAATGGTAGCTTTTTCTCCATTTTTACCAATCCCTCCAGTCCCGCTACTACCCGCATATATGTAAAGTTCTTTACCCTGTTTTGCTAAATCTCGGCTGTAGCTTTCTAGTCGTTCCCAAGGCCCTTGGTTGTTGTCTGGGGCTTGAGGAATGATGTTGGTCATTAAAAATACTGCCTGACTATTTTGTTGTGTCTTGTTTCTGTCGGCGGCAGGAACCATGTGACCTCGGTCAAAACCACTGCCACTGTAGTCATTTGGCGTGACTCGATACCAGCCATTCGGCAATGTAGTATCAGGTGTAAATCCTGGACGAGCTAAATTTCCTAACCAATTCTTGTTTAGCTGCCAAGCTGCCCAATTTGGTATTCCTTTATCTCTGTTATACGATAAAGCGTATTGTGGTCTAATGATTAAATAGTTGTCTGGGTTGGCAGTACTGTTGACTGCTCCACTGGGATTTCCCAACAGTAAATGTGGGCTGGTTCTCGGTTGGGCTGGTGTTGTGGTTGTCGGCTGTGGAGGCTTTTGTGCTGAAAGTGATTGAATGATCGCTGGTGAACACCCCAATAATGTAACTAGCCCAGTAACAGCAATCAATGTCCGAAAGCGATTTATTAACTGCATAAAATTTAAATGGCATCTCAGTTTATATTAAGCATCACTATTTTTGAGCAGATTTCCAGATTTTAGCCATTACAAAATCTGTCTTTTAGTTTCTTACAAGAATCGCAGCATTTGCTGAAATTCTTTCAACGTTGCTCTTTGCTTAATAATCAGTGCCAAACGCGATCGCTCAGAAAATTCCTCAACCTGCTGCAAGTGGCGACTAACTAGAGAATAATCCCATTTTGAAATAGCAAAAAACCATTTTAAGTGATCATACTGCGGGAAGATTTGAAATTAGCCCAATACACATACTTTTATTGAAAATGCAACAGACTTTCATCTAGTATTAATCAAATGGTTTTTTGCTTTATTCTCTATATGTAAGATTTTGCTAACATATTTTTATGTACTTCAAGCAAAATAGGCCATCTAATAAATTTGCATCTGATTCCTCTACAACCAATAAGTTTACACCGCGACCCTTTAAAGTGGAAGATTCACCAAGTCAAGATATTGTTCAGGCAAAGAATTTAGATACTCAACCACAAAAAAGTCAGTCTGAGCCAACATATCGTCATCTCCCAGTTTTTGCACCAAATCAAGTGCAACCACAGCCATTTTCTTCAAGACTACAGTTAAAAATTGACCCTATCTCTTTCCTATTTATTGATTGGTTGAATTTAAATCGTGACGTGTTTGCTGCTTATCAAGCTAGTTTAGGCTTCATTTAGGCTTGATTTTTGTTTAAGTCCCGGTAATTCGTAATTTGTAATTTGCAAATGTTCCAACCACGTTCTTTAAGATTAATCCTGTTGCTGTGCTTATTTTTGTGTTCACAAACAACCAGCGCCTATCCCAAAGTGACATCCTTAACCCCACCCACGCCCACACAACAGAGAACTCAAACCAACACGCCAGACAACAACCGTGCTGCGGCTGAAAAAGCAGAAGCAGAAGCCTATCAATTAGCTAAACAGAAAGCACCCTACTTAACCCAAGTCATTCCTAAATTTGAAGCAGCCCTAAAATATTGGCGTTTAGCAAAAGACCGCAAAAAAGAAGCTCTAACTCTCGATGAAATTGCTAAGTTATATTGGCTTCGCGGTGAATATCCCAAAGCTTTGGAATATGCTCAGAAAGCCCTACCTATTTGTCAAGCTTTAGGGGATAAGGAATGTGAGGGTGCAGCCACTACTTCACTTAGCTTGATTTACGACCAAATGGGAGAATATCAAAAGGCAATTGATATCCGTCTGCAAATTCCACGACTGTTTCCTAAAAATATTGACTTCCCATCTATCATTTACACCACGGTTGGACAGATTTACAGTGACAAATTAGGCGAAAAAAAGAACGCACTAGAGTATTACAACAAAGCTTTGGATTACTGGAAAGAAAAAGGTAATGTTCTCAAACAAGCTGAAACACTCGAAAATATTGCTTTATTTTACATCAATTTCGGTGAAATCAACAAAGGATTTAATTCCCTAAAACAGGCTAATAATCTCGATCCAGAATTGAAGAGAATCGCTCCAAAATTGAAGAGAGATGTAAACACGTACGATATATGCAGTGAGAGCGATCTCTGAAGGGCTAAGACTAGAATCAAATGGTGAAATTCGTTCAACTAATATCTCCCCAGGCGCAGTTGCCACTGAGTTGACCACCACCATTAGCGATCAAGATACAGCAGCAAGAATGAATGAATTTTATGCGATCACCATTGATGCAGATGCTATTGCCCGTGCGATCGCCTACGCCATTGAACAGCCCGATGATGTTGATGTGAATGAAATGATCATTCGTCCAACACGTCAAGAACTTTAGATGAATCACTGACAAAATACCTAAGAAACCATTAAATATTGTGCTTTTTTGGTAATTGAATGGGTGGAACTGGAGTGGATGCAGCCAAAGAATTCCTTTCCATCTTCACAAGTGATGAGCGTTGATACGTGATGCTTGAGTTTGAGGAAGTGCAGCCTGTGATGTTTGGGCAGTTGGTGGTGGCGGCTCCCGATTGGGTGGAATGGATGGATTGAAGAGGTACAGGCAATAGCGCAACACAATACTATAGCTAATTGCACAGAGAAGACATTATTCATCCCGTTCCACTAATCTAAGCCCCAGCAATACCACTTTCTCAGCCTTTTGATATAAGTTTGTTTATTTTTGAAAGATTAAAGTAAAAGATTAATTCAGATAAAAACTTATGACAACCGAGCAAGAACTTCGCTCTCTTTTTAATACCTTAGATGGAGCTCAAGACGGCAAAATCTCCCTGAATGAGCTTTTTTTAAGTCCTGGCTTAAGTGCAGTCATCTCATCACAAACAAATACAACTAGGGTGTGTTTTAAAACTAAAACTATAGCCAAAGAATGATAGAAGCAAGCGTCAACATTGCAAGATAGTTATCAGCTTTCTTCTCATAGCGTGTAGCAATCCGACGAAATTGCTTCAAACGGTTGAAACATCGCTCGACCCGATTTCTTTGGCGATAAATAGATTTATCAAACTTACCGCGTCTGCGTTCGTTCGACCTACGTGGAATGGTTAAGCGAATGCCACGTCGCTGCAAATAGCGACGAATATTACCACTGCTGTAACCTTTATCACCGACTAATCGCTTTGGGCGTAAGCGAGGACGACCAACACCTGGGCGTTTGACCGCGCCTTGTGCCATTAGTTGCTCAAATACCACTGCTTCATGACGTTCACCAACAGTCAGCAAAAATGTAATAGGTTTGCCATTACCATCGCAACGCAGATGAATCTTGGTGCTAAAACCACCTTTAGAACGTCCCAAAGCCTCTCTTTGTTGTACCTGTTCAATTACAGATAACTCACTTTCGGGGTCTAGCTCCCCCTTTTTGCTCCGGCCGAATGTTGGTGGGCACGGATAACGCTACCATCTACATAATGTACTTCCCAATCCAGTTGCCCCGAAGCATCAGCTTGTTGTTGCAAGGACTGTAGAATCTTTTGCCAGATGCCACTTCTACGCCAACGGTAAAATCTACCTGCGACTGTCTCCCACTCTCCATAACGTTCTGGGAGGTCGCGCCACGGCGCTCCGGTTCGTAAAATCCACAACATACCGTTAATCATTGTGCGGTGGTCTTTGCTCGGACGGCCTGTTTTTGGTTTTTGAGCGGGAAGCAGCGGCATCAGGAGCTTCCATTGTCGCTCTGTCAAGTCGCCCCGACTTTGCGGTGGAAGGATCATAGATAAATGTTAACTTCGTTAATTTTTAGTATTCTCAACCATTTTACCGAGTTTTAAAACACGCCCTAGCCCCCAAGAATTAATAGCACATTATGATTCAGATCAAGACGGTAGTATTACCTTTGAAGAGTTAAAGCAAGCAGTTAAGGAAGCAAGCATTTAATCTAGCACTCACAAAATCTAATACCAAATTCCTTTAAAGTGTATGTGCTTTGAGGGATTTGCAATTTCTAGCTTAATTGTATTAAGACTTGTTTGAACGTAACTATTTCAGAAACACTGACTGCTGTTGCATTCCCGTTTCGGGTTGCCGCAGGCAGATACAGAAACTATTCGACAAGATTGATTAGCGGTGAGCTTTAGCAAGTGCTGATCATTATCAAATTTGATCAGCCTCACTCATGATCAATATTGAATTGCAGAGTAGGCAACGCGGCTATGGGATAATGCTCTTTTGCACGAAAATTTATGACTGCCATTTATATTCAAGATGAAACCGAATTAGATACCCTGCTTGAAACCGAGCCGTTACTTGTCGTAGATTGTACAGCTACTTGGTGTGGCCCATGCAAACTGATTGCCCCCTTGATAGATAAACTGGCAGCAGAATACAGCGATCGCGTTAAAGTCTTTAAACTAGACCTGGATGCCAACCAACCTGTTGCTAAACGATTTGCTATTCGTAGCATTCCTGCTGTCATGTTCTTTAAGCAAGGCAAATTGGCGCAAACAATCGTCGGTGTCAAAACCTATGAGGAATTTAGTAGCACCTTTGATAAGTATTTAACTTGATTATATTTGAGTATTTGCACGAATCAAAACACGATAAAAGACGTTTTTAATTCACATTAGGGATTACTTATAATTTCAGAGGCGTTACGCTTGATGTAAGGAAATAAACTTAAGTTAAGATCCTGAAATGTCCTCACCACAAATTTCATCCTACCCTTGTGACAACTCTCTAGACCAGCCTTTATCCACTCTGCCCTCATGGAAAATCAAACTGCTGTATGACGGTCAATGTCCCTTATGTCTGCGCGAGGTTAACTTTTTGAAGAACCGGGACGCGGGTCGAGGGCTGGTGGCGTTTGTAGATATTGCAGCTGATGACTACAATCCCCAAGCGCATGGCAGTATTGACTATGAAACTGCAATGGGGCGTATTCATGCTGTGTTACCAGACGGAACGCTAGTTAAAAATGTTGAGGTTTTCCGTCGCATTTACGAAATTCTGGGGATGGGTTGGGTCTATGCTGCAACTTCCTTACCAGTTATCGGTGCTATTGCCGACTTCCTATATGGGATTTGGGCTGATTGGCGACTTTTCCTCACCCGACGACCAGATTTAGCAACTATTATACGGGAGCGTTCTTCAGGGCAAGCTTGCAAGACCCAAAATCGTTGTCGCTTAATGGATGGAGATGACTAAGCCCCGTTTTACAATAAACGATTTTCTCCGACTGCGATCGCAGTCGTGTCAGCAACGATTTCCTGATTCTTGGGTCAACTATGTAGTTGCAGACTTGTTTGCACTTCCAGAACAATGGCATTCTGGTTTTAACTTTGTGTTTAAGTGCCGTAACATTCAAGCTTTGCCAGTAAATGTACGTTCTGGCGCTATTTCTTCGGGTGCTGCTCTTGTGGCTCCTAGCGGCACACTTTTGTTAATTACCCGTGTTCGGGAGAAAGAAGCACAACCTCTGGGCCTCCTTGGCCGTTATCAGAATTAGAACTCAAACAGTTTGAAAGTTTGGGATTACAGCCAGTAGAACAAACTATTTTCAATAAAGAAAATTGGGATTTGTGGGGACAGCCGTTTAAATAAGGTTGCTATTAGTCAAGCAAACTGGAAATATTACTACTGCAATTGTAACAATCTTATAAGGGAAATCGATATGAAATATTTCCATTCTCACTAACTTCAAAATCAGCACTGAGTTCCAAAGCTTTCTCATCTAAATATTGTTTAGCAAACTGGGTTGATATATCAGCATTCTTCGCTAATTCCAATACTGTGATTCTGCCAGCATTTTGCTCAATTAATCCTAAGAAAACTGACTGAAGACGCTGTTGTTTTGATGCCACTAATAATGCTTGTTCCTGGCGGTTCTGCTGTACTAAAGACCAACTCAACCAGCCCCCAATGATTGTTGACGGAATAGTGAAAATAATTAAAGCAGCTACAGCACCTTCTTTGTCTTTAGGCACAGCTTTAGGATTCATCATTTCTAGGAAAATCAAAATAGAAAATGGAATCCCAAATCCGAGAAAACAGAATACTAAAAGTTTTTTAATTAGTCTCATTTGACAATCATACCTCTACCTTTCGCAATCCACACCATCCCCATCTCTATCAAACCCGTGCGGATCTGGCGGAACCACTTTAAATCTGCGGTAGGGAATATCAGGGCAATTCAAATCAGGCGAATTGGGCGGAATGCAAATATCTGGGTAGGATTGATCGCACTGTTGTGTTTGCGATCGCATATTTGTTGCTTGAGTTGGCTTTTGACCTCTTCTAAAATCCCAAGGCATCACCAGCTGCGATTGATTCCAAAATCCCCGCTTTTTACTTTTAGCACTCGACTCAGCCTGAAGAAATTGCCCTTTGGTACTGTTGCATCCTTTGAGATACTGCCGATAAACTACAGCTTGTCCTTCTTGCACCATTGTCAGGTTAACAGAACGGTTATTCACGAAAATCTCAGCCACAAGTCTTTTGTAGCGATCGCGTTCAATTGACCGAACTTGTACAGATTTACCTACTGGCAGTAGTTGCCGGAGACGAGATTTAGATTGCTCTCCCCAAGGGTTTTGTTTGAGTTCAGGTGCATCGACACAGCCGAGCCGAACAGTAATAGTTTGCCCTTGTTGATTGCGTACTCGCAGCGTGTCGCCATCACCCACGCTAACCACTGTCATCTTGGGGAGACTCGTTTGCGCTACAGTTGGCACTCCAGAGAGCAACAGTAGGGATGCTGCGAGAATACGGCGTTGTTGCGTGAATAGGCAAAATGGTAAATTATACTTATCGCTGATGTTCGCTCGCCACCTAGCCCAACGATGAAGACGAAAGCCCAGTACAAAGTTAAGAATTGGAATGCTTATGATGCAGCACTAAAACAACGAGGCAGTATAACTTTCTGGGTGAACGAAGAGATCATCGAGCAGTGGCGCAATCAGCAAAAAACTGGGAAAAAGGGAGCATCGAATTATTACAGTGATGTGGCAATCGCCACGATGGGAACAATTCAATCGGTGTTTCATTTACCAGGGCGACAAACAGAGGGTTTTTTAGAATCGCTGTTCACGCTCATGGGAATTGAGCTAGAAGTACCAGACCACTCCACGCTATCTCGTCGTTTAAGCAAGCTATCTGTGGAACTGCCAGTAATCCCTACATGACAAAGCTGTTCATGTTGTAGTGGATTCAACTGGAGTAAAAGTCTATGGTGAAGGCGAATGGAAAGTCCGTACACATGGGGTTGGTAAAAGGCGGACATGGCGTAAGTTGCATTTAGGCGTTGATGAAGAAAGTGGTGAAATTTTAGGTGCGGTTGTAACTACTAATGATGTCGCTGATTGTGAAGCCTTAACTGACATATTGGAACAGATAGAGCCGCCCATAGAGCAAGTATCTGGTGATGGTGGCTATGACACAAAAGGTTGTTACGACACCATTTCACAAAGGGGGGCAAGAGCGATAATTCCACCGCGTAGCAACGCCAAAATGCAACAACCATATCCTCATTCCCCGTCGCACCCTAGAGATGAAAATCTGCGAAGGGTGAATCAAGTCGGGCGTAAAAAATGGAAACAAGAGAGTGGATATCATCGACGTTCATTATCCGAAACAGCAATATTTCGACTTAAAACTATTTTTGGAGGTAAGTTAAGACGACGCTTTTTTGATCATCAAGCTGTCGAGTTATTTTTACAATGTGCGGCGCTAAATCGCATGATCCAGTTAGGTAAGCCCGACTCCTATAAAATCGAAGGCTAATTCCTATCCTGACTTCGGATTGGTCTGTCCTTTTTTCCTTTCATGCAACAAAGCCCGAGAATACTGGCTTTGTTCATCTGTGTAAATTTGATTCTTATGCTGTATCAAGGGTAACTTTTGTTTACTTATCCACCTGTGATATGTGTCAAGTCTAAGAAATTAAGTCTGTTAAGGGAGCAATTCGCAAGCACTGGCGTTTTAGCTTTAACTATGGCGTAACTTAACAGCACTGAGCCAAGATATTAAGCCATTAATTGCCATAAACAATAAAATTACATAAAGTAAAGCAATAAATCTTACTTCTTTAACGTAATATAACCAAATGCCAATCACATCAACTATAATCCAGTAATACCAACTTTCAATTCGCTTGTGGGTCATTAGCCACATGGCAGTAAAGCTCATAATTGTTGTGAGTGCATCTAAGTAAGGAAAAGAAGCTTTCTCTGGGAATATTGCAGGTAAGATTGTATGAATCTGACTCATCAATGCTCCCATCACAAAAGTTAGAACTATTGTTATTGAAGCTGCAACAATAATTTTACATTTTGGGCTATATCGAACATTTAAAACTTCTCCACCATCTAGCTTGGGCGTACTCCATCGCCACCAGCCATAAACACTCACTGCCAAATAATAAATCTGCTCTATCATATCTGAATACAAACGGATTTGGTAGAAAAGCACCATGTACATTAATACGCTAATAATCCCTACAGCCCAAGTTAGTATGTTTCTTTGAGAAATTAGCCATACTGACCATAAGTAAAAAATTGTTCCTAAAAATTCAACATAACTCATGGGATAACCCAAGATGTTGAAAGCAATACTGTTCACACTCCAAAACTCAAACATATTATGTTAATTCTCAAGAAAAAAATCTAATAAGTTATGATACTTTTGGTATCGATTCAATATATTTTTAACAAAATTAATGCGTGTATTTAAATCGCCACTTAGAATAAAAAATGGAATTTTTCTAAGAATTAGATCGCTCTTAATCTGTTTTTGGAATATAAGACGATTTGTTTCTCCAGAGCGATCCCATGTATGATCATAAGGGATGTCTGCATCACAAAGAAAAACTAAATCATAGCGAAATACAGCTTGATGTGCTAGTTCTACTAAATCTGGAAGAACAGTTTTATGATAGTACAAGGAAAATTGATAAGTTGTTAAGGCATTCGTATCTGTAAATAAGTATTGGTTGGCTTGTAACAACAAATTTTCTTCCCGTTCTAAATGTCCTTGGGCAATTTCTACAAGTTGCGACAGCAATAGCCTTCTACTGATTTGATTTTGTTCCCAGTATTCCCGTCCATATTCTGGCATCCATACAGTTTTATACTCTTTTGCTAATTGGGATGCAATAGTTGTTTTTCCAGTTGAGGGCGCACCGAGAAATACTATATTAGTAATTAAATCGCGGTAAACATCAGGATGTACATAATCTTTAAAAGCATAAGGTTTTTGTCTAACTTTGGTTCCAGAAACGGCGAAAGTTTGGCGTTCTTTGTCTATTAAACGATTAACGGCTCCTAATGCAATGCTGACGTGTTCGCCATAAAATTCACTACAGTAAAAGTGCGTAACCTTTTTTGATTCTAATTTTTTCAGTATATATTCTTCGTGCTTTTTCTGAATTTCAAAGGTATCACCAATTTCTGTTGGCCCATCCCATGCTTCAATCACCTCAATTTGAGGATACAGTGTTTGCAACCATTTAGCCCGAACTGTTAAGGGAACTGCTGTTACCTCTGGGCAATCATAAATCATTACTAGCACTTCATCCATTTCTGCTAAGGCAGTCTCGATCACAAATTGATGTCCTTTGTGAAGCGGTGCATACTTCCCTAACGTCAGTCCACATTTTCTGGCCATAGCTTGATCATTTTTGGCTAGTGCAAATTGTTAAAAGTAAAAGAACATTAACTATATCTGTCCTTGAACAATCTTTGTCAACTGGACGCGGCTATGATTTGCTTCTGCCCAAAAAGCTACCCAAAAAATAACTAGCATTAACATCGGCATACCTAGAAATAATGCAGCCATCTGATGAGGCATTGCACCTGTTAAGCTTATAGGAACAACTGCACTATACCAAAATAAAAACCAGATTCCTAAAAACATTAATATAAAAGGATTTATGCTCATTTGTATATGAACTAGAGTTTGATGAGATTGTGCTTCAAGTCGTCCTCGAATCCTTGGTAAAAACGAATTACGGTAGTGAATTATCCGGCTAATCTGAAAGCTTTCAGAATCTATACTTCCTTGATAAAGGGCGTGTCTTGTAGAAAATCTAAATGCTTTTGGTGGTTCAATGTTTGCATTCAGCCTCTCTAAAATTATAGGCAGTGAGTCAGGTGCCACAATCGTAAAATTATCGTAGGGTATTATTCTCATAATATTTTAGGCTGCTGGCTGAAATTACACCCTAAGCATTTGAGGGCGACTTGAATATCCTATTTTTTAGCACTGGGGATTATTTTAAGTTTTCCCCTAGCAAGTGTTTATTGAACAAGTTATTCTCCCTCAGTCGCCGAGATCGCATTCAAGCTTGAGGTGTGTAGTCAGCCCAAACAAGAATGGCCTTGAAGATGAAGCCAGCATTCGTGGTAAGGTTGAGCGCAGATTTCAAGCAGACGCAGAACCACCAAACGCATTTCTATAAGTATCAGCCGCTTCTTCACCAAAACCACCAGCTTGGGCATGACGAAGTAGTGATTGGATGATGGGCATGGCAATACTTATTCCGAATAAAGCATTAAATCCTGCCACAACCACTGGTGCTGACAACACAAGTGTAAATTCTGGAAATAAAGCCAACACGGCCACTAATAACAGAAAAACAATTGGTGTCGCAATGCCTGCTATCTTTGCCGTTTCTATAATTAGATTTTTATATTCTTCAACAGTAATGTCGCCTCGGTAAAGATCCAAGGAGTATGAAATCGCTGTCACCACAACTTGAGTGACAATAGCCGTTCCTGTAGCAGTGATCCCCAGCCGAGCAATTGTACCTGAATTACTGATAATCGAATCTACAGCGTTGTAAACCCGAATATAAAACTGCTCTCCCACAGTCATTACTTCGGCTCCGCGACGGAGATTATCAACGCCTACTTCCCACAAGATATTGTCAGCACCGTTTGAACCCCCTTGAGAACGTGGAATGACATGGCTACCATGCTTATCACTCAAGAATCCACGAATAGTCCGTTCGTTAGCCCCTAGCTTTGATGTACCTGGAATTTTTTCAAACAGCTTCATGACATCTGCATCACTACGAGGTAAATCCCCGGTTCTCAGACCAGCACGATACCTGAGCCTATACGCAATCTTGGGCATTTCTAGGGCTAGTTCCGCAGCTGTTCTAGGCAAGTTTTGTAATGCCTCAGCTATGGCTACACTTGAAGTCGTTACCCCAATAGCAGTTCCTTCTAATGCTTTCCCCGCATTTTGTACAACTTGAAAACCTTGCTGTGCTGTTGCAGGTAGATTAGTTACTGCATTAATACTTGAAATGGTAATCTCTACAGTAGTATTCTTGATTCCATCAACTACCTCTTCTATTCCATTGGCTGTATTAGTTGCGGTTTCTTGAACTTTATCTTTGAGGGTATCTGCTAACTTTCGTGCTTGGTTAATGAAATCCATATTCTAGTAGATGCTTATGTTTAAGATTTAGTATTTAGTCCAGCTTCTCGCTTCAAAACTCAGAACCACATCAGCATTAATCGTGAATTGCAAAATAATGTTTAAACAGCTAGTAAAGAATTGGTAGCTTTAGTTTCAAAACCTCAGAACCCCAAAAACTGAACTAAGAAGCAGTTTAACTGTTTTATTAACTATTTAAGTAAATTTTTTCTTAATACAGCAAACAGCCTTATATAAAGCAGTTTCAAACTGTAGTCATTTATAAATATAACTTTCAATTTGCTTTTTATACTTCTCCTGTATTTTCTATATTTAAGGAGCGAATTAACTCTCTAATAACATCTGTTGCTGGTCGTCCAGTCATTGAACAATATCTTTCTAATCTTTCCGCTTCGCCTGATGTAAGATTAACCGTTATTCTTTTAACAGCCCATTTCTTATTCACTGCTTAATCAACCTTGTTTCTAATCATTGCTCTATCTACTATCAATCATCTAGACTGTTGTTACCATGATAAATTTAGCGAAATTAGATTCAAGAGACTGTTAAGAAACTGCTACTAAGTTTAAAACTGTCATGAACTGCTTAAATGAGTTCTAGAATGTGAAGCTGAAGTAATTTAAAAGCAAAAAATGTGAATGCCACATAAATTAAAAGCTTTCATTATATAAAGCATTCATTAAAACGTGTGATTGGGCTAATGAATAATACCAACTACAAATATTTAGATAGTAATAGCAAGTTTTCGTTGGGAAGTTAAATAAATTGTAATCTATCAATTTCCCATAATCACTTGAGCCATTCGTCTCACTCCTTCCGTAATTTGAGACTCATTTAGTTCGGCATATCCCAAAATAAATTCACTTTTAGGACTAGCTTTTAAATAGTTAGGATATGCTGGCACAATACTTACTCCGGTCTGGGCGGTACGCTGAATGATTTCCTCATCACAAAGGTGAGTGTGTATTTTTACCATAAGGTGCATTCCTGCATTTTCTCCCACAATGGTGACTAAATCGCCAAAATAAAACAATAAAGATTGCACCAAAGTTTGCCGTCTTTGGTTGTAGAGCGAGCGCATCCTTCTGATATGACGTTCTAGATGTCCTTCTGTAATAAAATCAGTTAAGGCATACTGTGCTAATAAACTACATTGCCTGTCTACTAGCCATTTGGCACGGGCAAAAATAGGTACTAAATTTTGTGGCACAACTAAATAACCTAGACGCAAAGCTGGAAATAGTACCTTGGAAAATGTGCCAAGATAAATCACTGAGTTACCTTGATCTAATCCTTGCAAGGCTGGTATGGGGCGCTCACCATAACGATATTCGCTATCATAGTCGTCTTCAATAATCATCACTCCTGTTTTCTGCGCCCAAGTTAATAACTCTAGTCGGCGGGGAAGTGATAAAACTGCTCCTGTAGGAAATTGGTGAGATGGAGTCACATAAACAAGTTTGAGGTTGGGAATTATATTTGTTTTTAGACTATTAACGATTAAACCAGATTGATCTACTGGTATTGGAAATAAACTAGCTCCTTGCGCTAAAAAAACCCTTCTTGCCCCTAAATAACCAGGTTCTTCTAGTGCAATCCCATCACCCCTGTCAATAAATAGGCGGGTAATTAAGTCAAGTCCTTGCTGAGAACCACCCACAATAATGATTTGCTCTGTATCACACTGAACTGCCCTAGAACGTGCTAGATAAGAAGCGATCGCCTGCCTCAATGGTTCATACCCCTTTGAATAAACCGTATAATCAAGCACGCCTGGACTTGAGCGACAATGACGATCTAATAACTTGCGCCACAGGTCTATGGGAAACTTGTCAAACGCTGGTCTTCCATAGCTAAAGTTAATTTCTAATTCTGCTTCTGTCCAGCGAAAAAATGCTTTTTCGTCCAGATTTTGACCATAAGTTGATAAAGATACCGATGAAGTGACTGGTTGTGATGCTGCCTGAATAGGTGCAGTATTGAGTAGATCATCAGGAAGTTGACGGCAAACAAAAGTTCCTGATCCCAAAATGGTTTCTAGATAACCCTCACTGAGTAATTGTTCATAGCTTTGAGTGACAGTAGCACGGGAAATGCTGAGAAATTGAGACAGTGTTCTGCTGGAAGGTAGTTTTTGACCTGGTGCTAATCTACCTGAAAGAATCGCCTGACGCAATTCCTCATAAACTTGGCGATGCAGAGGTAAAGATGCCTGTGGATCAATAGTAATGGCAAAATCCATAGTAAGACATTGTTGGTAAAGTAATCGCAATTAGATCACAGTGGACTGGTAACTTAGTTAAAAAGTGGTACTTGTATCATTCCACTTATCTGGATACTCTAACGATGTAAAGTAAAATTTTCTCGCTATGTCTCAACAAAAAGCTCCCAGTCAAAAAACCACTGTTAAACGTATACCCCAACGTGGAAATTATGAACGTGAAACTATTTATCAAATCTTGGATGAAGGATTAGTCTGTCATGTAGGTTTTGTCACCCAGGGACAACCTGTTGTCATTCCTACAGCCTATGGCAGAGTCAAGGATACCTTATATATTCATGGCTCACCTGCTAGTCGGATGCTAAGAACTCTACAACAAGGTGTTGATGTCTGCGTTACAGTGACTTTGCTGGACGGTTTAGTATTAGCGAGATCGGCGTTTCACCACTCCATGAATTATCGCTCAGTAGTAGTGTTTGGTACAGCCACTATAGTAGAAGATCCTGAACCAAAATTAGCTGCTCTCAAAGCATTTACAGAACACGTTATTAATGGGAGATGGGACGAAGTGCGATTACCTAATCGTCCCGAATTAGACGGAACTCTTGTATTATCTCTACCTCTAGCAGAAGCCTCAGCAAAACTTCGTACGGGTGGGCCTCTTGATGATGAAGCTGATTATCAACTACCTATATGGGCAGGGGAAATTCCCTTAGAATTAACTACCACTACACCCATCCCTGATTCTCGGTTGCATCCAAGTATCAAATTACCCAAGTATATCAATAGCTACAGCAGACAACAATAAATTCAATATGGTGAGCAAAAGTTAAATGGCTTCACACATCTTTTGTCATCTGCAAATTATCAAAACTATGTTGAGGTATTCAAGTCTAGCTTTGTTCCCAATCCCCTATGCTCAATGTTTACCATAAGAAAGAAAGGTTAGCGGGAATCTCTCATGAATTTATTGACTTACGTGTTGCATCTCGTAGGTTCTGGTGCTTTTGCCTACTACAGTGCTGCTCAGATCCGTGATTCTAAAACTCGCCCCAATATCCTTGCTGGATTTCAGTTAGCGGAATCTGGCTCTGTCCTTTTTTTGACAGCACTAAGTGAGCGTGCCGCAGCCGAGGGCGACACATGGTTAGCCGAAAAGCTCAAACAACACGCATCAGATGAAACTCGGCACGGTCAAATTTTCGCTCACGGTTTAAAACAACTCAATAAACAAGTTATTGATTGGAAGAGTCAATCCCAAACTATATCAAAAGATAAATCACAACAGCAGCGTAGTCCATTTTTTGCCGCCTTTTTTGAAGGTTACACAAAAGAACAACTAAAACCTGCTGTGATTGACTGGAATGTCTTCATGGGTAGCACTTACATTCTGGAGTTAGATGCTAGTACAGACTTTGCTAGGATGGCAAAGGTATTACCCGATGATGAACCTGTTTCTCACAACTTAAAACTGGGAATTTTGAGTGTTGCCAAAGATGAAACTACTCATGCTGCTTATCTTTATGAAGCAATGACACGGCGAATGTCTCTTACCCAAGTACAAGAGCTTATAGATGAGTGGCGTACTCGCAAGGTCAACGCAACTTTTACATTTGCTAGTAATCTGTTACAAGGCAAATCACCAAATCGTTCTCTAGTACAAGATAGTATGCCTTCACAAAAAGATTCTTAACTGATTGCAACGTAAGTTCGATGATTTATTAGGTGTTCATTTAGCTAGGCATAAAAAACCTCTTCCTGCCTTGAATTTAATTTTAAGGCAGGAAGAGGTTTATCGAATTCATGTCTTCTTACATTGTTTATCTGTAGAATTAGAGCGTGGTTTCCTACTCTAGAACCCAGAGCAACTTCTCCTTCAAGTGGGTCGAATAAGACCGATTCAGCTTCCCTAACGATTCCAAAAAATTCTGCACTAATTCCTCCAACCCACTGAAGTACACCTGTGAAATGCGTAGACAAGTAAGCGAGTTGTTGCCAGCATCGCATCTCTTGAGCATCTGCTTGCATCCCTGCGGTAAATAATCGAAAAACTTGAAATGAGTTGATGTAATATTTATGTAATATATGTTGAAAACATAATACTTTATGCGAATTGAACCATACGAACATAGCCAATTTGATATCATCAAAAGTCTTTCGCTTCGTGCATGGAGTCCAGTCTTTGATTCAATTCAAACAGCAATGGATATTGACGTTTACCGTTCATTCTATCCTGATGGTTGGCGTGTAAGCCAGCTTAATGCTGTAGAGTCCGTTTGTACTACGGCAGACATAAAGGTGTGGGTTGCTATTAGTTCTGATTTAACTGTGGGTTTTGTAGCCGTGAAACTCCACTCAGACAGTAGAATGGGAGAAATCTACATGATTGCCGTTGATCCTGATTATCAACGTCAAGGCATTGGCTCTGCTCTGATTGAGTTTGCTGTTAATTGGATGAAAGCTGCTGGAATGTCCCTTGCTATGGTCGAAACTGGAGGCGATCCTGGTCATGCACCAGCACGTTTTACCTATGAAAAACTTGGTTTCGGGTTGTTCCCAGTTGCCAGATACTTTAAGAAGCTGTGAAGTTAACCATTCCAATCTGCACAGTCTAAGATTTAACTCTTATTTTTCTGCTCTCTTGCTTGTAATATACTCAATAAATTTTTTACCGACTTACTTAGCTTCCAATACTCAACCATTAAACCTTGTTGAGAATATATCTGCTGATGGCGAATGAAACTTACTACTTCCTCAGCCTATGCTTACCACTCACACCAAGTAACTATCTAATTAAAACCATATAAAACTATTCAGCTATTGATATGGAGATAGTGACTAAGAGATTTCTACTGCGTGATTTCGTTGAGTTAGATAAATCGTCATTCCTAAACTATCAAGCAGATCCACGCAGTCAGATATTTTCTCAAAGGGGCGAAGTTAGTCCCGAAAATTCAGCACGTTTATTTGAGACATTTTGCACATGGGCTTGTGAGCAGCCGAGGCTTAACTACCAGCTGGCGATTGTCCAACGGTATGAACCTTACGCGCTTGTCGGTTGTTGTGGACTGCGCTCAAGGGGGTGTGATGCAGGTGAAATGGAACTGGGGATTGAACTTGCACCAGACTATTGGGGGCGATATGCCTACGCGATCGAGGTTGGACGCGCCTTGCTCGACTTCGGATTTAAGGAACTCAGGCTAGAGGTGATCTTTGGTTTCACAGTCAGTGCAAACGTGCGAATCGCTCGGTTGGCAGAGTGGATGGGAGCAGAAGTAGTTTCCATCCGTCCAGGTTCCACATGGATGGTCAACCGAGGTTGGAGCGAGGTAAATTGGCGAATTACAAGAGCGCAGTGGAGCAATAGCTAAAAGTAATAACCATTACCTACCTCGAAAAATATCCTTTCAACTTTGCGTTGAAAATGCAAGAAATGTCTCACGACAAGCCGCTTTGCGGCTTACCGTCAGGTATCGCAAATCACTGTCTAAACCAACCAACTGACGAATGAATAGCTTGAGGCTGAGGTTATTCCCGTAGACTTCCTCAAACCTCTCTCGGCTTTCGACTGCTTCGGCATTGAACAGCAGTTCTTCTAAAGACGCTAAATCTGCATCAGTCAGAGGGATGTTACGTTTGGGGAGAAGCGATCGCATCAATCCCTACTTTATCGCCAGCTTTCCTTTCCAGCGCCCCATCACCAACCGCCACATCTTTTTATATTTAAAAAGCCCTGATAAAAATTCAGGGCTTAGTTTTGTACACAGTTTATTAAATGCCAGCTATAAAATTTTTGCCAGCAGTTTTCTATACAATTAATCATCCCTGAATCGCTTAGTTAAAAATAGTCGGGAAACTACCCATTGTTTACCCATTTTTCTCTAGGTAGTCATTTAACAAAGTATTAAGATTTGCAAATATCCTAACTCTGCAACTTTGCCCAAATCACTTATTTGCCATCCCTGGCTTCGAGTTGATACATTCGCATTGAAGGATATTCGCTCATCATACGCCAATAGTATGCTTCAGGTAATGGCGATACCCTAAAACCACAGCGATAAAGAAAAATTGGCTCACCCCGGCGCATTGCTTTCTTCAACATCTGCTCTAAACTCGGCTCTAGTTGATCTCCGTTGTGCCAAATGATATGCGACTTGCCATAATACCCTGCATTCAGCAAGCTGGCGAATAGCCATTCCATAATCGGCTGAATCTGAACAAGCTCTAGTCCACTTCCCGTTTGCCCATAGCTTTCAATAGTTGGTTGGGCTGGTTTGGGTTTTAGGAAATTCAAGATTTTCATAGTCATGGGCAGTGCAACTATTTTTAGGGTTCCCACTTTGATTGATGTGATTAACGGCATTGGTTAGGTCAATTGCAAGGCTTATTTTGATTTTGTGTATCATGCCAAACCAATGGTAGTTGTTCTATTTGAAACGTTTAGTGTAAAGTTCATAATCCTCACAATGTAGCTTTACGCTCACACTTGTCTCATCAATCCTTCAATCAAAGGTGAAAATTATGACGGCAAAAGCAACCTATCAGTTTGCAGGTAAGACTATCTTAATTACTGGTGGTGCGGGCGATATTGCGAAGGCAACTGCACATCGTTTTGCTGCTCATGGTGCAGGTGTAGTGCTGTTAGATGTAAATGAACCCAAGATGGTAGATGTGGCTGAGGAGCTAAAAGATTACAACGTTCCTGTTGGCATCTTTCGCTGTGATGTGACATCTGATGATGATGTTACCAAAACCTTTAGTGATGCTTTTGAGCAATTTAGGCGGATTGATTATATATTCAATAATGCAGGTTATCAAGGACTTTTTACTAAAACAGATGAATATCCATTAGATGACTTTCAAAAGGTGATCAATATTAACGTTGTTGGTGTTTTCCACATTCTGAAGATAGCTGCACAGCACTTGCGTTGTGGCGGTGGAGGTGTCATTGTTAACATGGCTAGTTATGCAGGCGTAGTCGGGCCGCCGAATATGTTAGCTTATGCAGCTTCCAAATTTGCCGTGATTGGAATGACTCAGACAGCAGCCAAAGACTTAGCCCCTTACGGCATCCGGGTAAATGCTATGTCCCCGGCGCTTATCGGCCCTGGTTTTATGTGGACGCGGCAAACACAATTGCAAGCAGCTGTTGGTTCTCAGTACTTTGATGCTGACCCGGAGGTAGTTGAGCAACAGATGATTAATTCAGTGCCAATGCGCCGTTTGGGAACTTTAGCCGAGGTCGCAAATGGAGTTGCATTTCTGATGAGTGATGAAGCAAGTTACATAACTGGCTTTAACTTGGAGCTTACTGGTGGTCAATAAATTAGCCTGGATGATTGATGTAATGTGACAAAACTTGGTGGAAGTGCCGGATACGGGATTCTTGATATTTGCCCAGCGTAATCCTAGCCTTAACAGATGAGTAGTCCTGTCAGCTGACAATTTGCCCAACATCTTCTTCCAAAACTTTCCAAAATATTCTTAAAGTCAGATAATGCGTAAGTTCTTGTCAATACAAGCTAAAGACATAATGGAATGGATATTGCCCCAAAATTCCTAGAGGTGTCAGCATGACTGTTATCACTCCCGAACGTCTCGTCATAGAGGAAAACCCTTCTCACACCGCGCACAAACAAGATCACAGGCTCTGGATTAGCGAAGCAGGAGGGCTTACCCAGTTCGGTGCGTTCATCGAAATCCTGCAACCTGGCTCTCGTTCATCACTCAAGCATTGGCATAGTGCTGAGGATGAAATGGTCTATGTCCTTGAAGGGGTGATCGTACTCATTGAAGGAGACGCAGAGACTATACTACGTCCTGGCGATGCCGCAACGTTTCCAGCAGGAGTGCCAGTAGATCACTGTCTTGAGAATCGTAGCTCCCAGGCAACGCGATGCCTAGTAGTCGGCACCCGATCAGCAGTAGACACAATCACTTATCCTGACCTCGATCTGGTGTGTCACCGAGATCGAGCGTTGCCGGACGACATCTGGACTAACAGTGCCGGAGAACCTGCTTTGAGTCCCTACTAGCAATAATTGCAGAATGCTTTTTGTACGTGCAATGTGCGACTGACGATTCAACCTCCCCAGCGACTGCAACAGATTTTTGACTGTCTCCTCCAGAGAATCGGAATAGGTTCAACTATGCCTCAAACTTTTATTGCTAGGAAAACACCAGACATTTTAGTAGACTCTCGACTGTTGACGATACATAACATCTGAGCGTAAAACATACTTTCGCCCTTGAACAACAGCAACACCTTCATGCACAAGTTCATGAACAAAACATAAAGCCATACCTGTGACTGGAACCACGTTAATATTAGGTAATTGTTCATAGTACCGAGGCGAAAGATGAAAACGGGTTTCACCACCTTCAAAACCTTCATTTAGGTAAATTATGAAAGTTAGCAGACTTTCCTCGCCATTCGGTCGCCGATAAGAACCGTCATGATGTATTGCAAATCTCTGTCCTGGATCATAACGATAAAAACGAAATCGCTCATTTAATCCTACTGCTTGCCACCTGCCAATGGTCTTAGGAATATAATCTGACACACGCTGCCATAAATCAAAAGCCCGTTCGGGAGTATCGACAATAACGCGCTCATTATTGCGGATATCGGGACGCATTTGGAAACCTCGAATAGTATTGATGGGAGCATCTGTATAACCAATACTTTCAGTCAAATTAATATACTCAGCACACTCTTGTGGTAAAAGAATATTATCTAAAGTAAAAATTTCGTTGTTAAGCAAATTTTTCTTGATCATGGTTACAGCAGTTTGTAAACCAGTTTTTTAAAATGTTTGGGGTCAACTAAATAGAGTGCAATAGCAATGAGAATTTGAAACAAGCAGAATAATCTTACTATCCAATGAACGTTAATTTAAATAAAACTTCAGTAGTAATTTGTGTCGTCTCAAATATTAACCCCCAACACCCCTAAAATCTTCCTAACTGCCGCCTTCTCTTGCTCCATCTGCTGAATTCGATTGAGCAACCGCTTGGGGATATACTTTGATGACTTGAATATGTGATCGCGCTCTGTGAGTCTTGGTAATATTTGGCGCATAAGCTATGTCTGCTATTATAAATCGCATCACGCAATCTTACATTTTTGGTGAAATCCTACCATTTTAGATGCAAGTAATAGCAGATTCAGGCGGATTGGGACAATAAACCTGACATATCTAATACCCTCTGTGACCAACTACTCGCTTGCTCGGACATATTTTTGCGTTCGCTCTCATCAGACCAAAGACTATCAAATTTTAATTTCCACCTAGATAGTTGAACTTGAATGTTCACCAATTCTTCGGCATATTCTGGTTCAATTTCTGCTGCTGTCCATTCAATAAAACATATAGTTTCATCTGCCACACTTTCAACTGCTTGCGGGTAAGCAATGTTACAAAATGTTCTCAACCTAGCTAAATTAGACGCGATATGACCTAAACGATTTGATGTATTTTCGTCTTGAAACCGTGCTTGCTTTTCATCTAATTTCTGGTTCATATCCACCTATTAACTCCTGAGCGATTTTTTTAACACGTTCTCTAATTACTGTGTCTTGAATTACCATTGAGCGATTATTTTGGCTTGGACGTATGTTGATAATCGATTCATAGGCGATTGATTGGTTAAAGGGTGTCCAATCCGCACCCCAAATATCTCGCTGTCTACTACCATCTTCGAGCAATGCCGCTTCACAATAGGCGTGTTTTTCTCCTCCCCCTGCTAAAATACCTCTTTCTATATCTACTGCTATTTTGATATACAGTTCCAAAGTTTGCAGCATTTGCTGAAATTCTTCCAACGTTGCTCTTTGCTTGATAATCAGTACCAAAATTACACCCCTACTATAGTGGATTACCCAAAGCATTGTTACATTAGTCTTTAATTTCAGTCTCCAACAAACTCAGCACTTTCTCCTCCAAGTGACCTCTGCACCAATTCCTCCAGCCCACTCGAATACACCCTACTTATGCGGAAATATTTAGGGTTTTGTCCTTGCAATCGCCAATTTCCTGCATCTGCTGGCATCCGGCAGGCGATTAGACAAATGATTTGGGATGCCGCACTCTAACGGTCACTTCACCGTTCCAGGTTCTTTCTTACGGTGCAACTGTAGTCATTCACTGCAACGCCAGTAACTAGAAATAAAAACATTAATATAGTACATTAATACTAGATATTGTGACCACATTAAAAATATGAAGCAAGTTGTTAAGCAAGTTAAAGAACGTAATAAGGTTAAACTTGAAAACAGAGGCATTAAATATCAGCTTTGGCGTTTAGATGATTCTGAATTTAGAAACTTAAGATTCAAAAGCCTTCCTATTAGAGATGACTATATGCTGTATGTACATCTTGACCTATTAGGAAGAGATGATAAAGATAAACTCAATTTAGCACAAATATTTGTGACTTTAACTTACTTATTTGGTGATAGTAGTAATTGGATCGATGATTGGAAAGGTACTTTTTCTTTTCCAATATTGTTAATCTTAGAGAAACTCCAAGGTAAATTCTTTTACCTACTTGATATCTATGATAATCGCGGTACACTTTACTTTATTTTTTACAGGATTTTAGAAGCTGATGTAGAGGGTTATGATACTCAGATACTTCGTGAACCATTTGAGTTAGAATTTTCTCGTCAAGAAATTAACCATTTCATTAGCTATTTTCATGGTTATCTTGAAGGTTGTTTTAAATCTATAAAAGCTTTACTGCCATCTGAAAACTTTTTCAGAAAAATTGGTTCAAACCATATTATTTACGGATATAAAGATGACGATTACTTTGAAGAACATTATGAATCTCAAGAAGAATATCAAGTAGCTATAGAAAATTTAGAATTAATGGGTATTAGCTCTAAAACTATACAGGATGTAAACAGTCTTTTACAAATGATAACTAGTGGAACAGTGGCAAACGAATAAACTTATCCTCCCTGAAAACGTAAATTGTATCTGTAGCTTTTTTTCAGCGATGCTCTATCATGGTTCTGGTCGTATTCTGGCAACTCGATTTCCAAAGCTAATTAAGAGTTTTATGGTAAAACTACAAACTTGGGTTAAAGTTTCTGCTTTAACGATGTTGTCCACAATTCTGATTTGGCAGGATCCGGCTTTTGCTTGGAATAAAGCAGGTCACATGGTATTAGGAGCGATCGCTTACAGTGATCTTCAGCAGAATCATCCACAAGTAATTGAGCAAATTGCCGCGATTTTAAAAGAACACCCTGAATATTCTAAGTTTGAACAACAGTGGAACTCTCTTCAGCAATCTAATATTTCTGCTAAAGATAAAAATTTATACTTATTCATGTGGGCGGCAAAATGGGCAGATGAAGCTCGTGATAACCCTGCATTTAATCACCCAACTTGGCATTACATCAACTTCCCTTATCAGCCAAGCAGTCCTTCAAACTTAGTTCCTACTGAAGTTAAAGGTGAAGAAAATATCCTGTACGCTTTTCAAAAGAATTTTGATACTGTTCAAAGCAATGCCAGTAACAGCGAAAAAGCAGTTGCAATATGTTGGCTATTTCACTTAGTAGGAGATGTGCATCAGCCATTGCACACTACCAAGCTAATCACTAATCAGTACCCACAACCAGAAGGAGATCGAGGTGGTACGCGTTTTTATATCAGGGTTAAACCCGCTAATCAAACAATTAGTTTGCATAAATTCTGGGACGATCTAATTTTGGGAAGTGAAAGGTTTCAGACAGTTCGTAACACTGCTACTCGCCTGAGAGCATCCTATCAACGTAATAGATTACCCGAATTAAGAGAAACCAAATTTAGTAACTGGGCAAAGTTGGAGAGTTTTAAAATCGCAAAACAACAAGCATATCTTAATGGAAGGCTTTCTGGCAGCACTGATAAGAATGATGGAAAAGCCTTACCACCGAATTATCCTGCTACAGCTAAACCAATTGCTCAACGCCGAATGAGTTTGGCAGGCTACCGTCTAGCTGATGTACTTAACCAACTATTGGGACAGCGATAAAACCTACACCGAATTAACTGTGGTTAAGATTGTGGTTCCCTGCATTATACAAAAAGCCCTATGAACTCCTTGCAGAAAATTGGAACTATAGTTGCAGCACTCGCCCTCACCAGCACAGCCGTTTGGATTGTTCGCTCCATGAACAACTCACCAGCCTTCCCAGAACAATGGGCAGTAATGGAAGTAACAGATGGTCAAACCATGACAGTCCGCCAAACCGATGGCAGCCAAATGCAAGTTCGGCTTTGTGGAGCCCAAGTTTCATACTACGCCGGACATTGGTAACTTAATGATAAAGCTTGTTCCCTTACCCTCCGTACTTTCAACTTCAATCTTCCCTTGATGCGCCTCAATAATACTCTTTGCTAAAAATAATCCTAATCCCCATCCTGTTTGATCCTCAGCAGAGGTGGTTCGACGAAATTGTTGAAATAAGATTGATTGAGTGTCTGAAGAGATTGGATTACCCTGATTGTGGATAGTCAGACTGATCTGCGTTTCAATTTGCTCAAGCGTGAGTGTAATTGGTGTATTAGCAGCACCATACTTCACGGCATTAATAGCTAAGTTTTCAATTACCCGTTGTATCTGTTTGCGGCTGCAATTGCTTTTGATAGCAGCATAAGAAAATACAACAAACCGATCTCCATACGCAAAGCTTAAATCCTCAACTACGTCCCGAACGAGGCTGTCTAAGTTGCATTCTTCAAATTCAAAATTTAAGCTCTGCCCTGCCCGCAGCCGACTAGCATCGAGCAGATTTTGAATCATCGAATTCAAACGGTCGATCGCTTTTAGCATTTTCGCCGCGATATTGGCATGAGTGTCTCCTTGTTCCAGCCGACGCAGAGTCAGGTGAGTACCCATTTTTATGACATTGAGTGGCCCCCTAAGATCGTGAGTCAGTGTCACCATAAATAACTCTTGAATATCTCGCAACGTCTGGGAAAATTGAGTCGCCGCATCGTTAACAGCTTGCTCAATGGAGTCGATAATAATGTCTCGTTCCCTTACCTCTAAAGTCGCTTCTTCTTCTAAAATCTGAAATATAACTTGACGCAGAATGTGGTACTCAAAAATGAGTTGAGTCATCGAGTAGTCAGCAAAACCTGCCCTCTCATGTCCATTTTTGCTATTTTTTAACACTAAACTGCTAAATTGCTGGAAATAGAGTTTTTATCTAGTCCAGAGATTATAAAGCTTGTCTAGCCTTGCTTCTATTCGCCCTTAGATGTGTTTATAAACTTAAATCTTCTCTCCCTAGTGATAGAACAGATAAACATTTAAGCAGAAATATAAATAAATTATTAAATATAGAGGTAATTGTGAGATTTAAGCAGCCTATCGCTCTCCTTCGAGGTGCAGGACTGCGACGGGCTGAGTTGATGAAGTTGGCTCTTACAAATTTTCATCATGGACAAATCAATATCCCATCCCAAGAGGCCAGAGTTGACCGGACTGTTTATTTATCTGAGAGTGCGATCGCTATAATTAATGATTGGATTGAAATCAGAACTCCCAGAGATGGCCCGTTACTATGACAAGTTAACAAGTCTGGACTTGTAGTTCACCAACGGCTCACGCCCCAGGCAGTGTTATTCATTTTACACGAGCGGGGTGAACAAGCTGGTATAAAACCATTCTCGCCTTATGATCTGCGGCGGACATTCATTTGGGATTTGTTAAATGCTGGTGTTGCTATCTCAACTGTACAGAGTTTAGCTGGACTTTCAAACCCTGCGCTAACTGCACGGTATAACCAAGCCCCGTTGGGACTGGTGTAGAAAGATTTAAAATACATCCAAACAGTTGCCGGACAGTAACCAAAATTAATCACTGCCCGGCAACCATAAATTAGCTATCGAGTTTTACTTATGCAGGAATTAACACTGTATCAATGACATGAATAACTCCGTTATCAGCAGCTACATCTGGTGTTGCAACTGTGGCATCATTAATTTTGACACCATTTGACGCATCAATTTTTACGTCAGAACCTTCAACAGTAGTAGCTGATTTCAGCTTCACGACATCGGCTGCCAGCACTTTACCTGAAACTACATGATAAGTCAGGATTTTCTTGAGCTTTGGAATATCATTGAGCAATGACTCTACTGTTCCTTCTGGAAGCTTTGCAAATGCTTCATCCGTCGGCGCAAAAACCGTAAATGGCCCCTCTCCTTTAAGAGTATCCACTAAACCAGCAGCTTCGACCGCAGCTACTAAAGTGTTAAAAGAGCCTGCACTCACAGCAGTATCAACAATGTCTGCCATATTTTTCATTTATACCTTTACATTTCTTTACAACCGTAAGGTTTTTAACATGACATTGTATCTATCTCAAGATATATACATCATCGCCATCACAGTAAGCATCACAAATGCCATGTATAGTTTTTATCTATGCATTATTTTGCTCCCGCAGAAAATCTTTATGGGCAGTTACAAACATCTGTGCCTGTCTTAACACATTGCTAAATAAATAAGCCGGAATCTGCCAAGCTGCAACCGTTACTTCTTTAGTAATATCTTGTACACTAATTGCTATTAGTTCATGCTCTAGTTGCTCTCCCTCTACTGCACCTGACCAGCTAAAAGCTAATAAGAAATCATCCTCTCCTGGTAAGGTGGCCACCAAGCATTGTTCTGGTGCGCTATGGCAATTGATTCCGTGTTCATTTGCAATCTCTATTAGTTTTTGAAACTTATTCAAATTCGTCATTTCTTGTTGTAACCACTCTCAAGTTTTTCTCCAAGGTTTAAATCTAATTCTTTAGTTTTAGATTTAGCCAAGCCGTTCAGGGGTTATCAAAGATAATCTAAAAATACTATCGTCGGCTACTAGTTTTATTAGCAACAACTGTTACTGTTCTACAGAATGTTAAAGTGTTACAAAAATCAAAATAAGCGTGCAATTGCCAAATGAGCTTGATTTTCACCACTACCTCATCCCTACAAAAGTCTTGCTACTGAATTGCTGTGGAATTTTTTACAAAGTATGCGCTTTTACGGAATGTAGCACGAAATCTATTTTGTGGGCGTTATATTACTTAACTTGAAAGCTGTACGTATTAAATGGTTTTTTGTTACCAAGATTTTTTCTTTATCCAGAAATATTAATAGCTTTGCTATAACTAGTTTGCAGGGCTATTCTCAAGACAGTTTTAACATGACCTCTAAAGGAACAGCATACTTACTGTGGCTATTTTGGTTAATTGGCTTCGCAGGCATACATCGGTTTTATTCTGGTAAACCACTGTCGGGAATAATTTGGTTATTTACTTGGGGTCTGTTTGGGTTCGGACAGCTAATAGATTTGGCACTCATCCCGGCAATGGTAGATGAAAAAAACTTGAAATACATCGCATTGCGTGGTGGTAATCAGACTCAAAGCAATACTCAGACCGTAGTTGTTAATCTTGGTGGACAAGTTGGTAGCCCCTTTCCCGGACAAATAACTATCCACGATGCTGCAACACTACAACCACAACCAACCGTCCCCCAACTTAACCCGAATCCACAAAATGATATGGTCACAGTTTTGAAATTGGCTCAAAATAAAGGCGGTAGCATTTCTGTTGTGGATGCCGTTATTGAAACTGGCAAGCCTGCACCAGAAGTTCGCGCTCTGCTGGAAAGTCTTTGCACTGATGGATTGATGGAAGTTTGCAACCACGAATCTACAGGCGCAGTTATCTATCGATTAGTTTAGTCCTTGAGTACTTGAATCCAACACAAAAAATTATATGTTTACCTAACAGCTACTACTTGCGTTCATCACCCGAACTTCTCAAGCATTGCTTATTGGGGTGAGAGTAAGCGTTTCGTTTATATGGCTATGGATTACTTATCAAAATATTACTGTGCAGAATCTAATTTTTTAGACGATTTGCTCCACAATGTCTATAACTCTTTTACATCATTGGTTTTGACAATTGGGACACCTTCAACCCACACCTATTTGTTTACACTTGCGCCGGGTCAAAACTAACAATAAGCGCGTTCGCCCTTGGCGTTGGCGCAGCCATCACCCTACTTGATCGCGGTTGATTGTACTACTGGAATGACGCGGCTCTCATGAACGCCAACGTATCGCTAACGTTGTTCTACAGGCAATTACAGTTGACTTACATTCGGTCTTGAGGCGATCGCCAACAGTACGGCGGGGTAGGTGTACAAAATTGCCCTTTTTATCAACAATGCTCTGGTTCAATAATTCTTTGAAATAGATAGCCCGAACCTCTGGCTGTCGAAATTAACTCTGGATTTTCCGGGTCATCTTCTAGCTTTCCCCTTAGTCGTGAGATATGCACATCTATAACACGAGTATCTACGTGCTGTTCTGAAGTATACCCCCAGACTTGCTGTAGCATTTCTCTACGAGATATCGGTTGCCCTGAGTTAATCACCAGCAACTCTAACAGGCTGTACTCTACGCCAGTTAACCGAATCCGTTCATCATCTTTGTAAACTTGTCGTTTGTTGGTATCAATTTTGATATTACTAACATACATGATTCCTGAACTAGGAACTCCATTCGCGCTTGTTTTACTGACCCTTCGCCTCAATATACAACGGATTCTCGACTCTAATTCTTTCGGGGAAAATGGTTTAGCGATGTAATCATCTGCACCTAATTCCAAGCCAGTGATTCGGTCTGCTACATCTGCCAAGGCTGTGAGCATAATAATTGGCACATCTGATTGGTTGCGGATTTCCTGGCACACACAATAACCATCCATTCTCGGCATCATCACATCCAGAACAATTAAGTCGCAGGAGCCAGAACCAAACAGTTCTAATGCCTCAACGCCATCCCCAGCCGTGACCACATCGTAACCAATCATGGACAGTCGCGTTTCCAAAATCCGGCGAATGCTTGCTTCGTCATCTACCACCAAGATTTTTTCTTTATGGCTTTCCACTTTGTTCAATGATGTGTACAGCTAGGAAATTATGATATTCGAGTCAGCGACTATTCAGGTTTTTGCTCCTACATATCTTATTTAAACTTTTGTTAACTCATCACCGAATCTGAGTTGACGGGTTTTACGAATCGGCTTAGACAAGGATTAAGTTACGATATATTCACAAGAGCATTTGTTGAGCAAAATGTTACCGAAAAACTGGGTCTAAAGCCTCGCACTTCTAGGGCGACTTTTATTGTATTCTAATTAATCTTATACCGAGCATTGTAGTATAAGAGAGGAGGTGAAGCGATGCTAGTTTTTGAATTCA